>NZ_DASYJG010000074.1:0-91697 GCF_035996765.1 Baekduia sp. | reverse complement strand
CGTGGCCGTCGACGCGCAGCGTGGCGTCGACCCGGATGCGCCCCTGCTCGTCGAGCGGCAGGCCGAGACGCGCGATCACGGGATGCGGCTTGACGCCGGCGGTCCAGACGAGCGTGCGGGTGGGGATGGTCTCGCCGCCGGAGAGGACGGCGGTGTCGGCGGTGACCTCGTCAAGCGTCGTGCTGGTGCGGATCGCAATGCCGCGGCCGCGCAGCTCGCGCATGGCGAAGTCGGCGAGCGGGGCCGGGATCTCGGGCATCACGCGGTCGCGTGCCTCGACCAGGATCCAGCGCATCCCCTGCGTGCGGCAGCGCGGGTAAAGGTCGATGACGTCGGCGGCGAAGTCCTGGAGCTCGGCGAGCCCCTCCAGCCCCGCGTAGCCGGCGCCGACGAAGACGTAGGTCAACCACTTCTTGCGCTCTTGCGGATCCTCGAGCGTCTCGGCGACCTCCAGGGTGCGCAGGACGTGGTTGCGCAGTTCGATCGCCTCGGGCAGCGACTTGAAGCCGATGCCGTGCTCGGCGAGGCCGGGAATCGGCAGCGTGCGGCTGACGCTGCCCATCGCGACGACGAGGTGATCGTAGTTGAGGGTCTCGACCGTGCCCTTCAGCGTGCGGACCTGGATCGCCTTGTCGGTGGGTGCGCCGCCAATGACGGTGCCGAGCCGCAAGTGCGTGCGCTTGAGCTCCTCGCGCAGGGGCACCACGACATGCCGCGGCTCGAGGGTGCCGGCCGCCGCGCCGGGCAGCAGCGGCGTGTAGAGCATGAAGTTGACGTCGTTGACGAGCGTGATCCGCGCCGCTTGTGGCGGGAGGGCGCGTTCGAGGGCGCGGGCGGCGTAAAAGCCCCCGAACCCACCACCAGCGATGACGACATGCCAGGCCATGGCTTCGAGGCTAGCCCCATGGCGGCCACGAGACCAACCGCACGATGTCGCGTCAGACGGGGGGCGAGTTTCGGGTCGCGGTCGCCTATACCCCGACATGAGGGGTAAACGCGATCTGGATCGCCGAATGAGCGTGGTGGCCACCGAACAACATGGTGTGGTGATTCGTCGGCAGCTGCGGGAGATCGGGCTCTCCGACAAGAACATCGACTACCGGATCGCAGCCGGGCGGCTGATCCGAATCTCGTCGGGGGTGTTCGCCGTCGGGCATTGCAGCCTCACGAGGGAGGGCCGTTGGATGGCCGCTGTGCTCGGGTGCGGCGAGCGGGCGGTGCTCAGCCACCATGACGCGTCGGCGCATTGGGGTCTGACAGCCACCCGCGGGTCCCTTGTCCACGTCACGACGCCCCAGCGTTCGGGTCGTGTCTCGGATCCGCGCCGCGTCAGGCTCCACCGCGTCGGGACGCTGACCGCCGACGAGACCACACTGCATCACGCCCTCCCAGTCACCACCCCGGCCCGCACACTCCTCGACATCGCATCGATCCTGCGTCCTAGAGCACTCGAGGACGCCATCGCACAGGCAGACCGGTTGGGCCTCTTCGACCTCGTGGCCGTGAGCCGCGTCCTCGGCGCCCATCCGCGCCAGCACGGGGCGCCACGACTTCGACGAGTGCTCGAAGTGATCACCGGCGCGGGAGCTGCAGAGACGCGAAGCCCACTCGAAGTCGCACTGCTCCAACTCTGCGACGACTACGACCTGCCGACGCCCGTGACAAACGTGGCGCTCGCGGGGTTCATCGTGGATTTCCACTGGGCCGAGACCGACCTCGTCGTCGAGACGGACGGATATGCCTATCACTCGATGCCTTCGGCCTTCGAGGCCGATCGCGAGCGCGATCAACTCCTCGCACTCGCCGGATATCGCGTCGTGCGCTTGACCTACAACCAGGTGACGCGTCGCCGGAGCCAGACCGCTCGGCGGCTTCGCGAACTCCTCGCGACATCCAGGTCGAATGAGCCCCAATAGCTGGGGTGAAAGCGACCTCGACCGGATCTAGGGACGACGGAGGACGAGGGCGGCCCATTCGGCGCTGGTGCGGCGGTCGGTCTCGTGGAGGCCGTGGCGTGCGAAGGCCGCGGCGATCTCGTCGGCTTCGTGGGTCAGGAGGCCGGAGGCGATCAGGGTGTGCGGGGCGTCGCCTGCGGTGAAGCCTGCGCGGGCGACGCAGAGGAGCAAAGGACGGAGGAGGTTGGCGAGGACGAGGGGTGCGGTTGGTATCGGGCCGCCGCGGATGAGGTCGAAGCGCTCGACGGTGACCGTGACGCCGTTGGCCTCGGCGTTCTCGGCGGTCGCGCGGACGGACTCGAGCTCGTGGTCGACGCCCGCGACCGGGCCCCAGCCGAGCTTGGCGGCGGCAATTGCCAGGACCCCGGAGCCGCAACCGAGGTCCATGACGCCGGCGGCGTCCGGGACGTCCTCGTCGGCCAGCAGCTCGAGGCAAAGCCGCGTCGTGTGGTGCGCGCCGGTCCCGAACGCCTGCCCGGGATCGATGACCAAGTCCATCAGGTCGTCATGTGCCGGCTCCCACGGCGGACGCACGTACAGCCGGCCGCCGATCTCGATCGGCCGGTGGAACTGGCGCCAGCGGTCGGCCCAGTCGTCGGCAACCTCGGTCGTGACGACTTCGACCAGCGCGCCGCCGGCGGCCGCCTGCACATCCGGAAGATCCGGTAGCTCGCCCGGCGCGCCGTAGACCGCGTACTCGATGACACCACCGGCCAGGTCGGTCTCCTCCACCCCGCCCGGTGCGAGCTCCAGCAACTCGGCGAGGACGACGTCGGCGTCCTCCCGCCGCACCCGTACTGCTAAGCGGATCACCGGTGAAAGAGCCTGCGCAGCTTGCCGACCATCGACTCGCCGTCGTCGCGCAGCTGCTCGGGCGTGATCGAGGCCGACAGCTCCTCGAGCAGCTCGCGCTGCTGGGCGTTGAGTCGACGTGGGATCACGACGTTGGCCACCACGCGCAGGTCGCCGAAGCGGCCCTGACGCCGCAGCATCGGCATCCCCTTGTCCTTGACCGTCAGCACCGCGCCCGGCTGGGTGCCGCCCGGCACCTCGATGGCGACATCACCATCAGGATGCTCGATCGTCACCGTCGTGCCCAGCGCGGCCAGCGGCGCCGGGATGTCGGCGACCGTCACGAGGTCGTCGCCATCACGCAGCCAGCCGTCGCCGAGGGCAACTTGGACAACAACGTACAAGTCACCCGGAGGCCCACCGTGGTCGCCAGCGTGGCCGCGCTCGCCCAGCCGGATCCGCTGGCCATCGGCGATGCCCGCCGGCACGTCGACCTCCAGCCGCCGGTGGCCCACGACCAGGCCGCGGCCATCACAGGTCTCGCACGGCTGCGTGGCGATCTTGCCGTCGCCGCCGCACTTGTCACAAGCGACCTGCCGCACGACCTGTCCGAAGGGCGATCGCGTCACCGCCTGCAGGACGCCGTGCCCGGCGCACTTGTCACAGGTCTCGATCGGCGTGCCGGGCTCGGCGCCATTGCCCTTGCAGTGCTCGCAGCGGTCGATCGCCTCGTAGCCGACCGCCACCTTCGCGCCCCGGTAGGCCTGGTCGAGATCGATCTCGACGGCGACCGCGATGTCCTCGCCCTGACGCGGGCCGGTCCGCGTCCCGCCGCCGAAGCCCCCGCCGAACGAGCCGCCGAAGAACGCGTCGAAGAGGTCGGAGATCGACCCGAAGCCGTCGAAGTTCGGCGCCTGGCCGCCGGACCGCAAGCCCTCGTGGCCGTAACGGTCGTAGGTCGCGCGACGCTCGGCGTCGTTGAGGATCTCGTAGGCCTCGGCCGCCGCCTTGAACTTCTCCTCGGCGTCGGGGTCGTGGCTGTTGACGTCGGGATGCAGCTCGCGCGCGAGCTTGCGGAACGCCTTCTTGATGGTCGTCTCGTCGGCGTCTCGGGCGACGCCGAGCACCTCATAGGGGTCGCTGGGCACGGTAGAGCTCATGATCCGTAAACGTCCTCGATGAAGCGCGAGAGCTCATGGGCTGCTTCGCGTACTGAGCGGATGGCGCGCGGGTAGTCCATGCGGACCGGGCCGATGACCGACACGGTTCCGAGCTTGCGGGTCGGCAGGCCGTAGCCGGCGCCGACGACCGCGAGCGACTGCAGCGCGGGGGCTTGGTTCTCAGAGCCGATGCGCACCAGCACGTCGGGCTCCTGCAGCGCGGCGCGCAGGAGGCCCAGCAGCGTCGCGCGCCGCTCGAGCATGTGCATCAACTCGTTGATCTGGGCGAGATCCTGGACGCGATGCTCGCCGATCAGGCGCGCGGTGCCGTCGACATACAGCGTGTCCTCGGAGGTCTCGACCAGCTCGGTGAAGATCGGGGTGAGCTGCTCCAGGAAGGTGCGCTCGTTGGGCGTGAGGCTGGTGTCGGCCAGGCGCAGATGCAGCATCCGGGCGCCGAGCCCGACGCCGGTGAGGCGCTCGTCGAGGAACTGGCCGGCCCAGGAGGCGAGGCCGGAGTCGACCGGACGATCGAAGGTGAAGACGCGCTTGGTCACGCCGCCGGTCGAGGTGATCACCACCACCATCAGAACCTGCGGCTGCAACAGCAGGACCTCGACGTGGCGGATGACCGCGGTGTCGATCGGGGGCGCCGAGACGATCGCCAGCAGGTTGGTGACCTGCGAGAGCGTCTCGGAGGTCACGCGCATCGCCTCGTCGACCTCGCGGCGGATCAGCTGCAGACCAAGGGGCCGCTCGCCGGCGGGGACCAGCGTGCCGCCACTCAACTGGTCGACGTACCAGCGGTGGCCGGCGTCGGTCGGGACGCGGCCCGCGGAGGTGTGCGGGTGCGCGAGCAGCCCGTTCTCCTCCAACATCGACAGCTCGTTGCGGATCGTCGACGGACCGGCCTCGATCTCGGGGTCGGCGGCGAGCGTCTTGGAGCCCACGGGCAGGCCGGTCTCGGTGTAGGACTCGACGACCTTGCGTAGGAGCAGCTCTTGGCGGGGCGAGAGCAATTCCCGCCACAGTCTAGTTTCCGCGCGTGCCGCGTCAGTCGACGCGGACTTCGGCGTCGCCGCGGCGCACGATCGTCGTGCCCGCCTGGGTCGCCTCGGTGTCGATGTGCGCGACGCCGTCCTCGATGGAGCGGACCTTCGAGGTGACGACGATCTCCTGCTCCAGCACGCCCATCCCGCGGAAGCCGACGCTGAGGCGTTGCAGCGTGTGCGGGCCGCCCGCGGCCTCGGTCTGGGCGCGGGCGACCTGGGCCATCGTCCACAGCCCGTGGAGGATCCGCCCGGGCAGGCCGACCTGCTTGGCGAACTCCTCGTCGATGTGGATGGGGTTGAAGTCCCCGGAGGCGCCGGCGTAGCGGACGGTCAGGTAGCGGTCGGGGGTGATCTTCAGCTCGGACAGCTCCTGGCCGGGCTCGAAGGTGGTCATGCCGCTCCTCGCACCACGTTGGTCCAGGTGCCCACGCTCACGGTGTGGCCGTCCTGGTTGGTGGACACCGACTCGAAGACGAAGAAGCCGTTGCCGCCGCGCTCGTCGATCGACTTGACCGTGACGGCCGTGGTGATCTCGTCGCCGGCGACGACCAAGGGCCCCCACTTGAACTCCTGGCCGCCGTGGACCAGGCGAGCGAAGTTGATGTTGAGCTCCGGATCGAAGTAGGCCGGGCCCATCGCCGGGCTGCAGTAGACGACGGCGAACATCGGCGGCGCGACGACGTCGGCGTAGCCCGCGCCGCGCGCGGCCTCGTGGTCGAGATGCAGCGGGTCGATCTCCCCCGTCACCCGCGCGTACTCCTTGATCTTCTCCCGGCCCACCGCGTAGAGCGTGGGCGGATAGGACTTGCCGACGGGCGTGGGCGTCATGCGCGACGTGATCCTACCCGCGTGCGCTGCGTCGCCACCACGCAGGCGAGGACCACGAGCGCCGCGAGGACGGTGGCGGGACCGACGGACTCGCCGAGGATCAGCGCGGCCCAGATCAGGCTCAGCACCGGCTGGGCGAGCTGGACCTGGCCGATCTTGGCGACGCCCCCGCGGGCGAGCCCGGCGTACCAGGCGAAGAACCCCAAGAACATCGAGATGACCGACACGTAGGCGAACCCGAGCCATGCCGTGGTGCCCGCGTGCGCGCCGTCGTGGAGGAGCGCGATGGTCGTGACCGTGAGCGTCGCCGGCAGGCTGAGCACGAGCGCCCAGCAGATCGTGCGCGCGCCGCCGAGCTCACGGCTGAGGCGACCGCCCTCGGCGTAGCCGAGCGCGCAGAGCAGGACGGCGGCCAGCAGCTCGAGGTCGGGCGCGCCGAGGTCGCCCCCGCCGCGGGTGAGGGCGAAGGCCAGGACGGCCGCGAGGCCGGCCGCGCTGGCCAGCCAGAAGGCGCGCGTCGGGCGCTCGCCGGCGAGCAGGACGGCGGCCACCGCGGTGGCGGCGGGGAGCATCCCGACGACGACGGCGCCGTGGGAGGCGGGCAGGTGGTGCAGGGCGAGCGACGTGAAGAGCGGGAAGCCGACGACGACGCCCGTGGCCACGAGGGCGAGCGAGCGCCACTGCTTTGGCGTGGGCCGGGGCGCACGGGTGATCGTGAGGACGAGCGCGCTGAGCAGGCCGGCGACGACCGCGCGGCCGAAGGCGACGAGCCACGGGTCGAGGTCGGCGACGGCCAGGCGCGTGGCGGGCAGCGAGAACGAGAAGGCGAGGACGCCGAGGGCCCCGAGCAGGAGGCCGGGTGGAAGCGCCGACCGGCGGTGGGCGAGCGATCGGTGAGCGCGTGCCAGCGGACCGGCGGATGCCGCGCGCTGCACGCGACCTTGCGTTATCGTGCACGCTGCAGTAACGTTACTCTTGTTACTCATGATTGACGGTAACACACAGAGCCGTGTTATCGAGGATGTGCGGACGGCTGCCCGTGCCCTCCCCCCGGGCAGCCGCCTGCCATCTGTTCGCGAGCTGATGGCGCGCCACCGCGCGTCGCCCGTCACCGTCCAGCGCGCGCTCGCGCAGTTGGCCGGCGAGGGGCTCGTCGTGCCGCGGCCGGGGCGCGGCACGTTCGTGGCCGAGCGCAGCGAGCCGGCTGTCGATGCCGGCCTCCCTCGCGCACCCGACCTTGACTGGCAGGAGATCGCGCTGGCTGATCGCCCGCCGCTGCCTGCCGCGTCGCTGGACCAGCTGCTTGCCGTCGGTCCGCCGGGCGCGATCGCCCTGACCGGCGGCTATCTGGCGCCCGAGCTGCAGCCGCTCGCAGCATTGGGCTCCGCGTTGGGGCGCGCGGCGCGACGGCCGGAGACGTGGGGCCGGCTCGCGGTCGAGGGGCTCGAGCCGCTGCGCGCGTGGTTCGCGCGCGAGGCCGGCGGCCACCTGCGCGGCCACGACGTGGTCATCTGCAGCGGCGGCCAAGCCGCGCTGTCGACGACCTTCCGTGCGCTGTCGGCACCGGGCGAGCCGGTGCTCGTCGAGTCCCCCACCTACCTCGGCGCAATCGCCGCCCTGCGCGCCGCGGGCCTGCGCCCGGTGCCCGTTCCGACCGACGAGCACGGGGTCCGCCCCGAGTTGCTGGCCGGCGCCTTCGCGCTGACCGGCGCGCGCGTCTTCTATTGCCAGCCGCTGCACGCCAATCCGACCGGCGCGACGCTGTCCGAGGATCGCCGGGAGGCCGTGCTGGAGGTCGTCGCCGCTGCGGGGGCGTTCCTGATCGAGGACGACTGGGCGCGGGATCTGCGCATCGACGGTGAGGCACCGGCGCCGCTGGCCGCCGATGATCCCGACGGCCACGTCGTGTACGTGCGGTCGCTGACGAAGTCTGCGGCGCCGGGGCTCCGCGTCGCCGCGGTCAGCGCGCGGGGCGCGGCGGGCGCGCGGCTGAAGGACGCGCGGATCATCGACGACTTCTTCGTGTCGGGTCCGTTGCAGCACGCGACGCTGGAGCTGGTCAGCGCCCCTGCGTGGCGACGACATCTGCGGGGGTTGCGGGTGGAGTTGCGCGTGCGCCGCGACGCGCTCGTCGCGGCGTTGGGCGAGCACCTGCCCTCATGGGAGCTGGCGAACGTGCCGGCCGGCGGGTTGCACGTCTGGGTCCGGCTGCCGGACGGGACCGACGACGTGGCGCTGACCGCACGGGCCGCGGCAGCCGGCGTCCTGGTCTCGCCCGGCCGTCCGTGGTTCGCCGCCGAGCCGCCGGCGCCGCATCTGCGGCTGACGTTCGCGGGCGCGCCGGCCAACGAGCTGGCCGAGGGCGTGCGGCGGCTGGCTGGCGTGGCGGGATGACGGGTCGTTCGTAGGGAAGCGCTCTCCGCGAGCACCGGCGTACGAACGACCGCGGTGCCCAGCGCGCAGCGCGGTCGGACCACGTGGCGTGGTTCGTCGGCGGCGAGGAGTGAAGGTTCGTGGCGGCTCGAAGCGGGATCTGGCGTCCGCCGGCGTCCGGCTGCGAGCAACGGACGCTCGATCGCACCTGGTCCGCGTATATCGCAGTCCAGGTGCGACGGGGTGGGCCTGTCTGCCGCCGTCTACCGGCCGCAAAGAGGCCCACCTGCTGGCGACATGCCGTGATCGACCGACGTGGGCCCGTACGCCGACGCATACCGGCCGCGAACAGGCCCACCCTCCCGAGAGCGCTGGCGGATGGCCGCAACGGCACGTTCCTCCGGACCGTGCGCCGCGCGGACGAGCAACCCCCGGCCGAGCCGCCACTCACCTTCACTCCTTCGCCGCCGACAGGCCACGCCACGCAGAGCGACCGACGCTCCGCGCTGGACGCCAGCCACCTCCCGTCCTGCCACCATCAACGCCTTCGTGCCCACCACCATCGTCGCCGTCACCCCCACGCTCTCGGACGCCGTCCAGTCGGCCGGCGCCACGCTGCACCGCCATGCCGCCGACGGCCATCCGGTCATCGTCGTCAGCGTCTTCTCGAACGACGGCGGGAGCGAGGATGCACAGGCCGCCCGGGCCCTCGGCCTCTCCGGCGTCGTGCACCTCGCGCTCGATCCGGCGTCCGGCCGCGGTTACGCCGACGACCGCGCCCACGACGGCCTCACACCCGATGACGACGCGCCGAAGGTCGCCGCATCGGTGCTGGCGCTCGCGCTGGGACGCCTGAAGCCCGACCTGATCCTCGCGCCGCTGGGCCTCACCGGTCACGTCGACCATCTTGTCGTCGAACTCGCGCTCGACGAGCTGGAGCTGCCGCGGCTGCGTTGGCTCGACCTCCCGTACGCGCTGCGCCGCACGGCCGGTGCACCGCTGGGCGCCGGAGAGGTCGTCGCGGTCCCGGCCTCCGAGCCCCATCTCGCGGCCAAGCTCGCAGCGGCTTCGGCCTACGGTGCGGAGACCGACCGCCTCGCCGCGCATGCCGCCAGTGAGGGCGAACGGCTCGGCGCGGGTGGGCCGGTCGAGATCCTCGTGCAGCGACCGGCGACCTAGATGATGATGTTGACCGCGCCGGACCATCGCCAGAATAGGCCTCCACGGAAGACCTACACGATGGTGGCGATCGTCCCTCCATCCGCCGACCACGCCGCACCCGCCACGTTGCCTGCCCGCTCCGAGCACAGGAACACCACCACGTCGGCGATCTCCTGCGGCGTGCCGAAGCGCCCGCGCGGGATCTTGGCCGCGGCCGCCTCCAACGCCTCCTCGCGCGTGATCCCGCGAGCAGCGGCCGTCTGATCAGCCAGCCCGCCCTCGCCCGTCCACAGCGGCGACCTGGTTGGCCCGGGCGCCACCGCGTTGACCAGGACGCCACGCGACGCATACGCATCGGCGAACGCACGCGAGACCGACAGCTGCCCGGCCTTGGCCACCGAGTAGGCCGCGTTGGAGGCCGACGGCCGCTTGCCCGACGACGACGCGACGTTGACGATCCTGCCCCATCCGCGCTCGGCCATCAGCGGTGCGGCGAGCCGCATCAACCGCATCGGCGCCATGACGTGCAGCTCGTGCTGGTCGCGCCAGTCGTCGTCGGTCAACTCGTCCAGCGCCACGTTGCGCGACGTTCCGGCGTTGTTGACCAACACGTCCAACCGCCCGAACTGCTCGCTCGCCGTGGCGACGATCCGCGCCGCGCAGTCGGGGTCGGTCACATCGGCGGCCAGCCACTCCGCTCCGAGATCCTCAGCCGCCGCGCTCAGCCGCTCCTCGTCGCGCGCGACCATCAACACCCGTGCGCCCTCGGCGACCAGCCGGCTGCTGACGGCCATGCCGATGCCGCGGCTCGCGCCCGTCACGACGCAGACGCGCTCGTCCAATCCCAGATCCATGGTGCCGAAACTAGCCCACGGCGGCCGGCACCGCGGTCGCCCATGGCTCGGCCTCCACCGCGAACGCCCCACAGGCGAACGACACGAGGTGGTAGAAGCCGGCGAGGCAGACGAGCTCGACGAGCTGGTCGTCGGCGTAGGCCGCGCGCAGCGCCGTCCACGTCGGATCGCTCAGCGCGGCGGTGTCGTGCAGCTCGTCGCACATCGCCACCAACAAGGCCTGGCGCGGCGTGAACGCCGGATCGTCCGCCGTGCCGTGCCACGTCGCACGCAACCAGTCGTCGCCGGCGCCGATGGCCGGCGCGAAGAGCGCCGCGTGCACGCCCCACTCGTAGGCCGCTCCGCAGCGCGCGGTCGTGCGGTGGATCACCGTCTCGCGGTCGGCCGGATCGATCCGGCCGAAGGAGAGCAGCGCCGAACCGACCTGGCGGAAGCGCTCCAGCAGCGCATCGTGGTGCGCGAGCGTGCGGAAGAGCGCCAGCGGCTCGACCTCGTCGCGGCCGCCCATCAGGCGCCTCAACGCGGTCGACACCTCCTCGGTGAACGGGGGCTCCAGTGGCGCGACACGGGCAGACATGCGATGCTCTCCGTGGTTCGATTTCCAAAGCGTACGTCTTGCCGCCACGGTAGCGGTTCGATTTCCGAAGCACAAGGCCAATGCCCTCCAAGCACCCCATCAACGACCTTCTCGAGCTGCTCGGCCGCCGCTGGATGCTGCGCGTGCTGTGGGAGCTGCGCGACGGTCCGCTCCCCTTCCGCCGCCTGCGCGAGGCGTGCGACGAGGTGTCGACCAGCGTGTTGAGCCAGCGTCTGCGCGAGCTGCGCGATGAGCGCCTCGTGGCCGTCGACGAGGCCGGCGCCTACGGGCTGACCGACGACGGCCGCGCGCTCGGCGACCAGTTGATCGCGCTCGACGCTTGGGCTCGGCGCCGCGCCGCCCGCTAGACCGCCGCGCTACTTGTTGGGGCGGTCGTCGCCCAATTCCAGCACCGCGAGGAACGCCTCCTGCGGCACCTCGATGCGCCCGACCTGCTTCATGCGCTTCTTGCCTTCCTTCTGGCGCTCCAGCAGCTTGCGCTTGCGGCTGATGTCGCCGCCGTAGCACTTGGCCGTCACGTCCTTGCGGTAGGCCTTCACCGTCTCGCGCGCGACGATCGCCGAGCCGATCGCGGCCTGGATCGGCACGTCGAACTGCTGGCGCGGGATCTTCTTGCGCAGCTTCTCGGTGAGGTTGCGGCCGATCTCATAGGCCTTGTCCTTGTGCACCACCATGGACAGCGCGTCGACCGGGTCGCCGGCGAGCAGCACGTCGAGCTTCGCCAGGTTCGACGGCCGGAGCCCCAGCAGCTCGTAGTCCAGCGACGCGTAGCCGCGCGTGCGCGACTTCAGCTGGTCGAAGAAGTCCAGGACGATCTCTGACAACGGCAGGTCGTAGTGCAGCTGCACGCGGTCGGCCGAGAGGTAGTGCATGCCGGCATGCTCGCCGCGGCGTTCCTGGCAGAGCTCCATCGTCACGCCCACGTACTCCTTGGGGAGCAGGATGGAGGCCTTGATGTAGGGCTCGCGAATCTCCTGGATTCGCGCGGGATCGGGCATGTCGGAGGGGTTGTGGACCTCGACGATGTCGCCGTTGGTCAGCGTCACCTCAAAGCTCACCGACGGCATCGTCGCCATCAGCTCGAGGTCGTACTCGCGCTCCAGCCGCTCACGCACGATGTCCATGTGCAACAACCCCAAGAATCCGCAGCGGAAGCCGAAGCCGAGCGCGTCGGAGGTCTCGGGCTCCCACGCCAGCGCGGCGTCGTTGAGCGACAGTTTCTCCAAGGCATCGCGGAAGTCCGCGTAGTCATCGTTCTCGATCGGGAAGAGCCCGCAGAAGACCATCGGCTTGACCTCGCGATAGCCGGGCAGCGCCTCGGTCGCGCCGTTGCGCTTGGTCGTCAGCGTGTCGCCCACCCGCAGCTTGGTGACGTCCTTAATGCCGGTAATCAGATAGCCGACCTCGCCGGCCGCTAACTCGTCGACCGGCGTCATCGCCGGGGTGAAGAAGCCGATGTCGTCGATGTCGGCCTCTGTGGAGGTGGCGATCGCGCGGATCGCCTCGCCTCGGCGAAAGACACCGTCGACCACGCGGATGTAGGCCACGACGCCGCGGTACTGGTCGAACTGCGAGTCGAAGATCAACGCGCGCGCCGGAGCGCCGCGGTCGCCGCCCGGCGCGGGCACGCGCTCGACGAGCTGCTCGAGCACCTCGGTCACGCCAGCGCCGGTCTTGCCGGAGATGACCAGGATCGACTCGGGGTCCTCGCCGATCAGCTCGGCAACCTCGCCTGCGACGCGCTCGGGCTCGGCGCCCGGCAGGTCGATCTTGTTCAGGCACGGGATCAGCTCAAGCCCGGCCTCGACGGCGAGATAGGTGTTGGCGACCGTCTGGGCCTCGACGCCCTGGGAGGCGTCGACGACGAGCAGCGCCCCCTCGCACGCGTTCAGCGACCGCGACACCTCGTAGGTGAAGTCGACGTGGCCGGGCGTGTCGATGAGGTGCAGCTGGTAGGTCTTGCCGTCCTTGGCCTTGTAGTAGACGCGAACGGCCTGCGACTTGATCGTGATCCCCCGCTCGCGCTCCAGGTCCATCGAGTCCAGCAGCTGCTCGCGCATGTCGCGCGAGGCCACCGTCTGGGTCATCTCCAGGATGCGATCGGCCAGGGTCGACTTCCCGTGGTCGATGTGGGCGATGATCGAGAAGTTGCGGATGAGGCTCTGGTCAGACAAGCGGCCGCCCAGGATATGACGAACTGCTCGCCCAGGGGCTCGCGTTCGTGGCGGCGTTCGCCCAGGGGGCGAAGCCGCGGCCCGCCCAGACCGGGCGTTGTCGCTACGCGCGGCCGAGACGGCCGGCAACGAGGCGGCGCAGCTGCTCGGCCTCGGGCAGCCGCATCGCGAGCACCACGTAGGCGTAGATCGCGGTGCCGATGGTCAGCCCGCCACCGACCGAGATCACCTGGCCGATCAGGCTGCGGCCGAAGATCCAGTCCAACCCGGCCCAGCCGACCCACGCGCCGATGCCGAACCACACGGCCGCGATCAGCATCCCCATCACCGCTTCCATCGTGTCGCGCAACTCAAGTTGATTGTCGAGCTCGCGCTTGAGGTAGAAGTACTGCGCGGCGGCGAGCGCGAGGTCGGCGATGGCGGTGCCCGCGACGACGCCGCCGATGCCGAGCGGCAGCAGCGCGATCGAGACGCCGATGTTGACCACCAGGTTGGCCACCGACAGATAGGTGACCGCCCACGGCTTCTGCAGGCTGAAGAACGAGCGCGTGAGCAGCAGGTTGACGCCGCTGAAGGGCAGGCTGAAGGAGAACCAGAACAGCGCGGTGGCGACGAGGGTCGTGTCAGCCGCGGTGAACTCGCCGCGCTGGTAGACGAGGCGGATCATCGGCGTGGCGAGGACGGCCGTCGCCGCCGCGGCCGGGAGCAACATCAGGAAGATCAGGCGCAGGCCGTTGCCGATCGTCGCGCGCAGGCCCGTGAGGTCACGGCGGGCCGCCAGCCGGCTGAGCTGCGGGAACAGGACGGTCGCGATCGCGACGCTGAACATCCCCTGCGGGAGCATGTACACGCGGAACGCGGCCTCGATCGCGCGCGGGCCCTCCTCGGAGACGAAGCCCGCGAGGTAGTAGTTGGCCAAGGCGTTGAAGTTGATGAGGCCGAGGCCGAGCGTGACCGGCAGCATCAGCACGAAGACGCGCTTGACCCGCGGGTCGCGCCAGTCGAAGGACCACTCGAAGTGGAAGCCGACGGTCTTGAGGACCGGGAGCGCCATCGCGAACTGCACCGCGGTGCCGACCAGGATCCCGATGGCGTAGGCGTACAACTGCTCGTCGCCATGGAACAGCGGCCGGGCGCCGACCATGAACACCATGATCACGATGTTCCAGACCAGCGCCGAGAGCGCCGGGATCGTGAAGTGGTCGTAGGCCTGGAGGATCCCGACGACCAGGCCGTTGAGCCCGAGGATCAGCACGATCGGGAAGAGGACGCGGCTGAAGCCGACCGCAAGCTGGTCGGCGTGTGCGGAGAACTTCCCCGGCGCGATCGCCGGCACGAGCCATCCTGCGGTGAGGATGAACAGGATCGTGATGACGCTCAGCACGATCAGGATCACCATCAGGAGCGTCGAGGCCAGGCGGAACGCCTCGCGCTTCTTGCCCTCCTCCTGGAGCTCGGTGAAGATCGGGACGAACGCTGCGCTAAGGGCCGAGTCGGCAAAGAGCGAGCGGACGACGTTCGGGAGCGCGAAGGCGAACGTGAACGCGCTGAATGCCGGGGTCAGGCCGAAGAAGGCCGAGGCGAGCACCTCGCGCATGAGGCCGGCCACGCGGCTGAGGCCGGTGAGGATCGAGAAGATCGCGGTGTTGCGCGCGAAGGAGCGTCGCGGTGGGCGCGGGGACGCCTCGGAGCGGTCGCCCGCGGGTGGTGCCTCGCTCGTCACTGGGCGCGGATGCTACGGCGCGGACCGGGCACGTCGGCCCGCGCCGCGCCGCGCGCGCTGGCCCGCTAGAATTGTCCGTCGCTCATGGCGAACATTCACTCGCAGAAGAAGCGCATCCTCCGGGCAGAGCGTGAGCGCCTGGAGAATCGCCGCTACACGTCCACCATCAAGACCTACTTCCGTCGCCTCGAGGCCACGGTCGCCGAGGGGGACGACGCGAAGGCCGACGCCGAGCATCGCGACCTCGTGCAGACGATCGACAAGGCCGTCAAGCGCGGCGCGTTGCATCGCAACACGGGCGCGCGCAAGAAGGCCCGTGCGGCTCGCGTGCGCACCGGCGCTCCTGCTGCCTAGCCTTCAGTAAGCGGCGCTCGCACGCCGCTGGTTGTGCCTTTGACGGCCCCCGATCTTCGGGGGCCGTTTCTGCGTTAACGCGCGGCCGCCATCCGCCCGAGTGCGCGGATCGAGTTGGTGTCGTCGTCGAGGTCGCTCATCCCGCGGGTCTGGAGCTCGAGGTCGGCGAGGGTCTCGATCGCGCGCCGGAGGGCTTCGGAGTCGGTGGCGCGGGCCTCTTTGATGCGGCGGTCCAGCGCCCAGGGGCTGCCTTTGGTGGAGGACTTCACCTGCGCCGGGGACTCCCCCGCTTCGAGCCGGTCGGCGATCGCGAGCACCTCGCGCAGGCGCCGTGCCATCAGCGGGATCAGGCGTCCGACGGCCTCGCCCTGCTCGCGTAACTCCAGAAACGCGTGGAAGACGGCGCGGCGATCGCGTGCGACGAGTGAGTCCACGAGGCCCCAGACCTGGATCTCGGCGGAGTCGGCCGCGGCGTCGGTGACGTCCTCGGCCGTGAGCCGCGCGCCCGGGCCGTGTTCGAGCGCGAGCTTCTCCAGCTCTCGCAGCAGGCGCTGCTGACGCTCGCCGACCTGGGCGACGAGCATCTGCGCCGCGGCCGGCTCCAACTCGATCCCGAGCCGCTTGGCCTCGGCCGTCACCCACTTCGGCAACTCGCGCAGCTTGACGGTGGCCTGCTCGACGACATCGCCGCCGGCCTTGGTCACCGCCTTGGCGAGCGCGGGCGGCACCTTGGCGCGGCCGTCCTCGCGGGCGAAGAACGCGACGGTGGTGTCGGGCGCGAGGTTGGCCAGCGCCGGGATGATGTGGGTGTCGACCTCGGCCGGCTTCCAGCGCTCGGCGCCGTCGACGACGACGAACCGCCGTCCCATCGCGAAGGTCATGGCGCTGAGCGCGAGGCCGACCGCCTCGGGGGTGGACGCGTCGCCCTCGATGACCTCCAAGCCGCCGGCACCGCTCTCCCCCTCGGCCCGCGCACGTAGACCGGCCCGCCGCTCGGCGATGCGCCCGTGGTCGTCGCCGTGGATCAGGTACGCGGGCTTCCAGGTCGCCATCGCGGCCAGTGTAGGCATGGGTGCGGTCGCGCCGCTGGGCCGGCGGGCGCGTCGCCTGGCCGGCCCCGGTCATCCGTTGGTCACCGTCGCCTGACCAGCGGTGAGGTCGACGCGGACCGCGCCGTCGCGGTCGGTGCGCTTGACGACCGGCACGGCCGCGCTGAGCGCTTGAAGCGTCGACGGTGTCGGATGGCCATAGGGGTTGTGAGCGCCGACCTCGATCAGCGCGACACGTGGGCGTAGGCGCTCGAGCAGCGCCGGGAGGCCGGGGTCGGCGCTGCCGTGATGGCTGACCTTGAGGACGTCGACGGGCGGGATGTCGAGCGGCGCGAGGACCGGGGATTCGGCGTCGGCGGTCAGCAGTGCGGTCGCCCCGAAGGCCTCGGCGACGGCGACGACCGCGCGGTCGTTGGGGTCGACGCCGGGGGTTGCGGGTCCGGCGGGTGGCCAGAGGATCCGCAGGGTGAGCGGGCCGGCGCGGACGAGCTGGCCCGCTTGTGCCGGGGTGACGCGCGTGCGTTCTCGGCGCGCGGGTCCGTCGATGGCGCTGGAGGTCGGCGAGCGGTCGCCGCCGCGGCCGTCGAGGAGCATGGCCACGGGGAGCGCCATGAGGACCGCCGGTGCGCCGCCGTCGTGGTCGGCCTGTGGATGCGTGACGACGAGCGCGTCGAGCCGGCGGACGCCTGCGGCCTTGAGCTTGCGGGCGATGCCGTCGCCGGCGGGCCCGGCGTCGACCAGTACCGCGTGGCCGCCGGCCTGCAGGAGCGTCGCATCGCCTTGGCCGATGCCGAGTGCGGTCACGCGCAGGGTGCCGGCAGGTGGCGGCGCGAGCGTGCGTGGCGGGATCAGCGCCGGGCCGAGCGCTGCCGCAACGGCAATGAAGATCGCGGCAGCGAGCAGCGCACGGCGACGACCGGACCGAGGACCGCCGGTCGCGGATGGTCTCCCACGGGCAGCGAACCACTCCTGTGGGCTGAGCCCGTTGGACGAGGCTGGTGTTCGGCGCGGACCAAGCCAGTCGCGTGGGGAGAGCCGGTGTGTGGGGCCGGCCACCATCTCCGTAACTGGTGCCGTCATGAGGACGGCAGCAAGCGCGCAGAGCACGACGAGTGCTGACAGCGGCAGTGCTACTTGCGCGCCGGGTAGTCCAGCCGCGAGCCGCGCGAGACCGACGAGGTAACCCAGCAGTGGGCCGGTGAGGGCGACGAGCGGGGAGGCGAGCGATGGCACGAGTTGGCCGAGCGCTGCCGCAGCGAGGCCGAGCCACATGATCGGGGCGACCGCAAGCGTCGCAAGGACGTTGGCCGGCAGCGCGACGAGCGAGACGCGATCGAAGTGGATGGCGATCAGCGGCGCAGTCGCGAGCGTCGCCGCGAGGGTCACCGAGACGGCCTCGGCGACCGGCGCCGCGAGGCCACGACGCTGCAACCGGTCGCGGGCGGGCGCTGCGATGGTCGCGATCCCCACGACCGCGGCAAAACTCAGCTGCCAGCCGGCGTCCGTCGCGGCGCGAGGATCCAGGCCAAGCGTCGCTGCCGCGGCGAGCAGCAGTGCGTACCAGCGCGACGCGGGCCGCCCGGCGAGGGCGGCGGCGATCGCCGCGACGCCCATCACGCCGGCGCGCTGGATCGACGGCCCGCCGCCGGCCAACGGGACGTAGAACACGATCAACGCCAGAACCAGGGTCCAACGAGCGCGGATCCCGACCCCTGCGACGATGCAGAGCCCGAGCGCGAGCGCAGCGAGCAGCGCGATGTTCTGACCGGAGGCGGCCGTGAGGTGCGTGAGGCTTGCCGCCTTGAAGGCGTCGCGCAGATCATCTGGCAGCGCGGCGTCGTCGCCGAGGACCATCCCACGCAGCAGCGCCGCCTCGCCTGGCGGAAGATGTCCATCAAGAACACGTTCGGCGCGGCGCCGAACACCATCCACAACGCCGAGCGCGCCCCCGCGCCGGCGACCAGTCGCCTGCAGCTCGGTCGCGCGCAGCGTCGCGTGGGCGTGCAGCGCCTGACCGGCGAGGTCGGGTGGTCGGATGCGTCCTCGCACCGAGACGATGTCGCCGACACGGAGCGCGTCCACGTCGACCTCGCCGTCCGGGGGCGTTCCTCCCGACGGATGCTCGCTCGACGCTCGCGCTCCGGAGGCCTTCCCTCCCAATGCTTGCCCGCCCAATGCCGGCCGCTCGTCAGCCGGCGCCATCCAGCTCGGCACCCGCATTAGCACCGGCTCGCCGTGCCAGCGCACCAGCGTGCGCCGGCCGCCGAAGGCGTCGGCGCGCAGCGGTGACAGCACGGTCGCCTCTCCCGTCACCGACTGCCCAAAGCTCGCCGCCAGCCGCGTGCGCTCCAACGACGCCGTCCGCGCCTCAGCCACCCATGCAGCGCCAAGCAGCGCGGCGGCCAACGCCAGCGCTGCCGCGGGCCGTCGGACGACCGGCAGCGTGAGCGACCCGAACGCGACGGCCAGCGCGGCGGCGGCGACCACTGATGCCGGCGCCCGGGTCCCGTGCAGCAGGCCAACAACGACAACAACGAGGAACAGCTGCCGGGGATGGCGCGTGCCCTGGTCGGCCAGCACGCGCCGCCAGAACGCTACGCGCCGACGCACGCGGTTCGCCACGACCGCCACCGGAACCCCTGGCGACCGGCGGGTGGCGCTCACACCGTCACCTGGGCCTTCAGCGACTCCAGCTTCTTCGGGCCGATCCCCGGGATCTGTGCCAGATCGTCGATCGAGGAGAAGCCGCCGTGCTGGGTGCGGTAGTCGAGGATCTTCTGTGCTGTCGTGGGACCGACGCCGTCGAGGGTGTCCAACTGCTCGGCGGTGGCGGAGTTGAGGTTGATGGGCGCTGACGGCGCGGCGCCGGCAGCACCGCCCGCTGCCGTCGTCCCAGCAGGCCCACCGCCGCCCGCAACGGCTCCCCCCACTCCCGCCGCCCCGCGCCGCGGCACCACCACCTGCTGCCCGTCGGCGATCTTCGCGGCCAAGTTGATGGCCTGCAGATCCGTGGCGCCGTTCGCCCCGCCCGCGCGCCGGATCGCGTCCTCCACCCGCTGCCCAACCCGCAGCCGATAGACCCCCGGCCGCCGCACCGCGCCCACCACGTGCACGACCGCGCTGCCATCGCGCGCGGGCGCAACGGACACAGACGGCGCGTCTGAAGAAGTGGCCGCGGTCGTCGTCGCAGCCCCGCCACGATCCCCTACTGGTGCCGTCGACGCCGACCCGTCCGACCGCAGCACTCGCCACCCCAGCAACACCACCAACACGGCGCACGCCGCGTAGGCGGCGAACTCGGAGCGGCTGAGGTCGGGCATCCGGCCAACCTAAGCCGGACCCTGACAAGCGGGACGCGCGTGCTGTGACGACTTCGTGGAGCAGCTGCGCGGCGTTAGCCGCGCACCACCACGTTGACCAGCTTGCCCGGTACCACGATCTCCTTGACGACGTCCTTGCCGTCCACGTGCGCGACCACGTTCGGCAGCGCCCGTGCCAGCTCCAGCAGCGCGTCCTTCGACGCGCCCGTCGGCGCCTCGACCCGGTCGCGAACCTTGCCGTTGACCTGCACGACCAGCTCGAAGGTGTCGGCTTCCAGGTAGGCCGAGTCCGCCGCCGGCCACGGCTCCTCCCACACGCGCCGGCCCGTGAGCAACATGTAGGCATCGGCCGTCACGTGGGGCGCGAACGGGAACAGCAGCGACGACGCCGTGGCCAGCGCAAACCGCACCGACCCAGGATCCGCAGCACCCCGCTTCTCCGTCGTCACCTCGTTGAACAGCTCGCGCACCGCGGCGATCGCCGTGTTGAACGAGAAGCGCTGGTCCATGTCGTTGGTGACCTTGTCGATCGCCCAATGCGCCTTGCGGACGATCCGCAGCGCGTCGGCGTTCAACTCGTCTGGCAGCGGGTTATCCGGCAGCTCGTCGGCCGCAACCGCCGACGTCCGCCACAACCGCCCCAAGAACCGGTACATGCCCTCGACGCCGCTCTCGGACCAGTCGGCATCCTGATCCGGCGGGCCGATGAACAAGATGTAGGCCCTGGCGGTGTCGGACCCAAAGCGGTCGACGATCGACGCCGGCGAGACCACGTTCCCGCGGGACTTGGACATCTTCGCCCCGTCCTTGGTGATCATCCCCTGCGTGAACAGGCGAGCGAACGGCTCGTCGGCCTGCAAGTGCCCCATGTCGCGCAAGGCCTTGATGAAGAACCTGGCGTACAACAAGTGCAGGATCGCGTGCTCGACGCCGCCGATGTACTGGTCCACCGGCATCCAGTGGTCCAACACCTTCGAGTCCCACGCCGCGTCCGCGTTGTCCGAGTCGGTGTAGCGCAGGAAGTACCACGAGGAGTCGACGAACGTGTCCATCGTGTCGGTCTCGCGCCGCGCCGCGCCGTCGCACGACGGGCACGGAACGTTCACCCAGTCCTCAGCCGCGGCCAGCGGCGACTTGCCCTTGGGCTTGTAGTCGGTGATGTCAGGCAGGACGACCGGCAGGTCCTCATCGGGGACCGGGACCATCCCGCACGTGTCACAGTGGATGATCGGGATCGGGCAGCCCCAGTAGCGCTGGCGCGACAGCAGCCAGTCACGCAGCCGGTAGTTGACCGACTTATTGCCCTTGCCTTCACGATCCAGCCAGGCGACGATCTGCTCCAGCGCCTCCGCCTTGTACAGGCCATCGAAGTCCGGATGCGAGTTGACCAGCGGGCCGTCGCCGGTGAACGGCAGCTCGTCGCCACCCTCGGGGTCGGCGACTACGCGCTTGACCGGCAAGTCATAGGCCTGCGCGAACGCGAAGTCTCGATCGTCGTGGCCCGGCACGGCCATGATCGCGCCCGTGCCGTACTCCATCAACACGTAGTCGGCGACGTACATCGGCAGCAGCTCGCCGTTGACGGGATTGACGACATGTCGCCCCAAGAAGACGCCCGTCTTGACCTTGTCGGCGTCACCGCGCTCCTCGACCGACTCGCTCGCCGCGTGGTTGACGTAGGCGCGCACCTCGTCCTCGCGCCCCGTTCCGGCGATCAGCCGCTCGATGTCCGGATGCTCGGGCGCCATCACGAAGAACGTCGCACCAAAGAGCGTGTCCGGCCGCGTCGTGAAGACGGGGTAGTCGATGTCTAGCTCGTCACAGCGGAACGTGACCTCGGCGCCTTCGGAGCGCCCGATCCAGTTGCGCTGCATGGTCTTGACGTGCTCGGGCCAAGCGATGTTCTCAAGATCATCAACAAGCTGATCGGCGTAGTCGGTGATCCGGAAGAACCACTGCTCGAGCTGGCGGACCTCGACCTCGTGGCCGCAGCGCTCGCAGCGCCCATCGACGACCTGCTCGTTGGCCAGGACGGTCGCGTCGTTGGGACACCACTTGACCGCGGCGTCCTTGCGGTAGGCCAGCCCGCGCTCAAAGAGCTGCAAGAAGATCCACTGCGTCCAGCGGTAGTAGGAGGGCTCGTGGGTCGCGAGCTCGCGCGACCAGTCGATCGAGATCCCCCACTCGCGGAACTGCTTCTGGAAGGACTTGATCGCCTCCTCGGTCGACACGCGCGGGTGCTGGCCGGTACGGATCGCGTGGTTCTCGGCCGGCAGGCCGAAGGCGTCGTAGCCCATCGGATGCAGGACGCGGCGACCGGTGCGGCGGTGGAAGTGCGCGACCGCATCGCCCACCGAGTACACCTTGAGGTGGCCGATGTGCGGCTCTCCGCTGGGGTACGGGAGCATCTCCAACACGTAGGACTTCTCGCCCGCGTCGAGCGCCTCCTCATTGGAGACCTCCCACGTGCGTTCGTCGGCCCAGACCCGCTGCCAGCGGGGCTCGATCTCCAGCGGGTCGTAACGATGCTCGGCCACGGGCCGCAGGCTACAGCGACCGTCCCGGCCGCCGATCTGCGGGCAAGCTCGTACGATCCTCGGCTGTGGGCGAGACCGTCACCGTCGACGCGCTGCTGCGCGACCCGACCACCGTGGAAGTCACCGAGGGCCTGGAGCGCAATCCGGGCTCGGCGCGCCTCGCCGAGCGCGGCTGGCAGCCGTTGTGGTTCGAGGTCCGGATCGCGATCGGCGAGGAGCACGATCACGAGTTCGTGCATTCGCTGGTCTGGCGGGAGCCGGGTCGCGACGCGCGCGAGGTCGGTCTGGAGGAGTTGGGCCACACGCTGGACGAGGCGCTGCGCAACCTCCGCGACCTGGAGGGCCATGACGTCTGGCCCGAGGACGTCGCCGATCCGAGTCTGCGAGTCGAGGTCGCCGACGCCCCGGCCTGACTGGCATCTTGCGTACGCGCGCGAGTAACCGACCTACCATGACGCGAATGGAGGATCAGCCCGCAGATCCCGAGCAGACCGAGCTCGACGAGCTGCTCGCGTCGCTGGGCACCGCGCGACCGCTGAGCGAGATCTCCGTGGCGTCGTCGAAGGTCGCCGCGATCGTCGAGTCCGCCGAGCGCGCGGCCGAGGACCTGCGGATCAAGACCGAGGAGAAGGTCCGCGAGCGGATCGCCGAGGCTGCGCGGGCTGCGGATCTGCGGGTTGAGGCGGCGGAGGCCGAGGCGCGGGAGATCGTTGACGGCGCCCGACGCGAGGCGGCGGCCGTGGAGGCCGAGGCGCGCGAGGGCGTCCGGCTGATCCATGAGCGCGCGGCGCAGGCGCGGACGGAGGCGGAGGCGCGCAAGTCGGCGGCGCTGGCGGAGGCGTCTGAGGAGGCGTTGCGGGTGCGAGCTGCCGCCGATGCGTACGCCGAGGAGGCCAAGCAGGACGCCAAGCGCGCGGCACGGGAGATCATCGCCGAGGCGCACGCGGCGGCGCGGGATGTGCTGCATGACGGGACGACGCTGTCGGGGCATCTGCAGGAGCTGAGCGACTCGCTGCACCGCAACGCGGAGCGGTTGCTGAACGACGTCAAGCTCGCGCATGCACGGCTGACGGCTGATTTGGATCAGGCGGCGCCGGCGGGTGGGATCGACGCAGTGCCCAGCGCTTCTCGCGGGTCCGGTTCTGAGCCGGTCTCCCCCGGCTTCGCGTCCCGGCCCGCCCCGGCCGCTGGCCGCAAGCGCGGCGACGACGACTTCGAGGTGCCGGAGTTCGTGCCGGGTCGCCGCTAGGGCGCCTCTAAACCGCCGCCTCAACGACGAAACCCCCGCTATCACGGGGGTCTCGTATAGATGGAGCCAGGGGGGCTCGAACCCCCGACCTCCTGCATGCCATGCAGGCGCTCTCCCAGCTGAGCTATGGCCCCAGGTCGCTCGTCCATCTTAACAGCAGCGGCACCCTCGCGGCTATTCGACCAGATGCAAACGGTTGGAGGCAGATGCGACGCCGCCCGGACGTTCCGCGCGGCCATCGACATGCGATCTGCATGTAGCTAGGATGAGATGCATGTCGACGATCCAGGTTCGCAACGTCCCCGAGGATCTCCACCGCCAGCTCAAGGCACGCGCCGCGGGCCAGGGACGATCGCTCTCGGACTACGTGCTCGACGAGTTGCGCGTCGCGGCCAACCGCCCAACGATGGGTGAGTGGCTGGCCGCCGTCGAAATCCTGCCGGCGCCGGCGCACCCGCCCACGCCGGCAACAGAGGTCCTCGCCGACGAGCGGCGCCGGTGACGCGCCTGGTCGCCGACGCCAGCGCGATCGTCGATCTGCTGGCCGGCGCGCCCAACGCCGGTGCCATCGCCGCGGCCGTAGCGCCTTTCCCCGAGATCGATGTTCCCGAGCACTTCCACGTCGAGGCGATCTCCGCACTCCGCGGCATGCTGCTCCGAGACGACATCGCCGCCGATCGCGCCGAACGAGCACTCCAACTCCTCGCCGAGTTGCGCGTCATCCGGCACCCCGTCGAGCCACTGACTCGCAGCATCTGGTCGATGCGCGACACCCTCACCGCCTACGACGCGGCCTACCTCGCCGTCGCCCAAAACATCGACGCACGACTCTTGACCACCGACCGAGGACTGGCAACTGCCGCGCGCCAGGACAGACGACTAGCCGAGATCACTAGATCCTGAACCACACGGTCTCCCTATTCGCGCAAGATAGAAATCCGCGAACAGAGCGTCGCATCTCAGACATTTGGGGTGTGCGGTTAGCGCTTAGTCCGACCACCTCGCGCCGGTCGCACTACGCCGCCCAACTCGTTCCATCCGCCCACCCGAATAGGCTCTGCCTACAACCAAATCAAGACCCCCGCGACCGTTGTAGCGGCCCGGGGGCATGACCCAAGGAGTCACAACTCCCATGAGTACCCCGCAGCGTACCCACGCCCGCGCGATCGCCGTCGATCGCGAGACCGCCGACGTCCTTCGGCTCGAGACCAAGAAGATGATGGACCTCGGCCACGAGCTCTTCGAGGACTTCCTCCTCTACGGGCCCGAGGCTCAATACGTGTTGGCGATGCGATTCTGTGCCGCGACCGCGCTCATCACCGCCGTCGGCTGGGACCCCGACAAGGTCGACGCCAACGCGACGACCTTCGAGGTCCCATTGACCGACGACCTCGTCGACCAGTTGCGCCACCGCCGCTACGACCTAGCGCTCTGCAACAACGACCGCCTCGACGGCCTCGACGTCAACGAACCCATCGACCCCGGCCTCCTCGCCGACATCACGACAGACCGCCTCGCGGCCCAGGCCCTGGATCGCCTGTTCGGCAAGTACGAAGCCGCTCGCGCGGCGGCCTAACCGAAACGCGTTCCGGGTCGCGGACAACGCTGCGGCCCGGACGCCACGGCGTTCCGCCCCAGCGAACCTTCACTGCCGGCGACGTAGCTCGTTCTGCCATCCTGAGTATTGGCGAAGATGCCATGTCGAACGTCGGTCTTCCGGCCGGGATCTTGAGCCGCGGACCCTCTCATGCCGTGTGGCCGATCATCGTGGCAGCGGCGCGCGATCTAACCGCTCGCCGCGCCGGTACAGCAGCACCACCTCGGTGATGCACAGCGCCGCGGTCGACGCTAGGCCGGCCTCGGCGATGTGTAGTCCGACGCGATGAGGCACGACGCCGTCAGCCCGCAGAGCGAACAGCACCAGCGCGATCGCCACCGTGCAGATCGGCGCGAGCATCGGATGGGCGTCCTCGATCCCGAAGAAGAAGCGCAGGACGAGCACGAACGACGCGATCATGAACACGCACAGCCAGAAGATGGCGGCGCCGCACAGGACGGTGATCCACCACGGACCCGTGCTCATGCCGCTCTGCAGCAGGCTCATGGTCGCGGATGCGCTCACGGCGAAGGTGAACAAGAACACGATGCGCCACACAGGTAGTGGGATCGCTGGCACCTCGTCACGGCCGATCCGCCGCCACATCAGCGCTCGCCAGGCCATGATCATCGCGACCAGCAGCGGCGCGCCGAACGCCAGATGGTGCAGCTTGCCGTCCCACCAGTCATTGGCGATCCGCAGTGGACCGCCATACGGGATCGTGATCACGATGATCGATGCCATCCCGACCCGCGCACGCCACTTCGCCACGTCGCCGAGCCAGCCGGGCAGCGGCCGCCGACGGCGCGGATAGAAGACGATCTGGGCGGCGAAGACCGGGCGCAGGATGGAGCGGTCGAAGCGCATCGCCGGCGGCATTGCAGCACGACGGGGCCTGATCAGTCAACGGCCACTCATCGGTGGCGGACGTCCGCGCCGAATCTCCGCGCTCCGCGGCATGCTGCTCCGAGACCCACGGCTGATCGGATCACGTCGAGCGGTGAGCGACGTGTCCGCAGGCATGGTCACCAACGAACCGGCAGGACCGTCGTGGTCCCGACCTTCTGACCCCGCAGACGGACCGAGACCCACAGTCGCCCCGCACGGACACCGCGCAGGGGCACACGAATCGCCACCGCGTGGCCGGCGCGCACGGTGAGCGTGCGGAGGCCGACGCGGCGGCCGCCCCGAATCCGGCCGGCTTGGATGAGCGGACGCCGGACCGTCACGGTCACGGCGCAGGCCGGGCCACCCGCCGCGCACAGAAGACGCAGGTGAAGCCGCTGCCGCCCGTCAACCGTCCAGCGGCCACCGGCGACCGCCAGCAGCGAGATCACCGCCTTTCGGCGAGCCTTCGGTGACGGAGACGTCTTCGCGCCGGGCGTCGGTGTCCCAGCTTTCCCCGAGGTTCCGGTTGAAGTGCCCGTCGAGGCGACGGGTGCTGTGCCGGCCGAGGACGGCAACCGCGTCAGGGTCGCGTCCGTCGGGCCGACCACCTGGCCGGCCTGGAGTGCAATCACCTGCGCGTCTGACGGCGTGGAGGCGTCGGGGTAGTAGACCGGCGCGTACCGCTCGGGCCGCCCGGCGCAGTCGTCATCGACGAGTTGCAGGATGAACCGGCCTGGAGGCAGCTGGGTGAGCTTGTAGTCACCGTCCGTATCGGTCGGCTGGCGCACGACTGGCCGGCCGGCGGTGTCCTCGAGCACGACGCACACCCCCGACAGAGCGGACAGCCCGCCGTCGCGAACCGTCCCGGTGATGGTCGCCCCCATGACAAGCGCGCCGTCGATACCGGAGGTCGTCTCCCCGGCAGACACGCTGACCGCGGTGGCGGTGGCCGGGGTGCTGGCGTCCCGGTAGTACTGGATGGCCTGAGCGGTGTGGTCGCTCAGGCAGCCGTTGTCAGGGTCGAACTCCACCGTCCAGGAGCCGGGAGGCACCTGGTCGACGATGTAGTCACCGTTGTCATCGCTGGCCGCGCTGGCCACCTCCTGTCCGGTCGCATCGAGGACCAGCACGCACACCGGACCCGAGCCACCGGACACCGTCCCGCTGATCGACCCGCCGGCGGCGGCGGACGCGGTGCCCGCCGCGAACACGGCCGTGGTCGCCACCACCAGGACGAGACCGGTGAGCCTCAACGCGGCGAGTGGGCCGTGACGCGCCCGTGGCTGCGGGGCGCGCGGATCGTGGGCCGCAGGTGCCGCGGGTCCGGGCGCCCCCGATGCGACACCGCCGCCGTCCGCGCGCCCGTCAGGCTGAAGGCCTCGAGGTCGCTGGCCGCGCTGTAGAGCACGCCGTTGACGACCACGGGTGGCGCAGCGCAGTAATCGCCACTCCACAACCGGCCGCCGTAGGAAGCCGCATAGGCGGAGAGCGCCTGCCCGACGCAGGCGTACAACACGCCGTTGGCGACCGCCAGGCCCGCAGCCGGGCCAGAGGTCGCGATCGTCCACAGCGCGGCGCCGGTCCCAGCGTCATAGGCGCCGAGCGACGTGCAGCCGGCGGCGTAGACGACGCTGTCGGCGTAGACCGGCCTGGGTGGGGTGCACCCGGTTCCCCCCAGCGTGGTGCTCCAGCCGCTGCCCCCGATGCTGTCGAGGCGGCCATTGGCCTCCGTGGCGAAGCCGAGACTATCGGCGACCACCGCGACCCCCGACAGCGCCGAGCTGGGGAAGAAGCCGAACTGCCCGTTGAACTCGTAGTCCCCCTGGACGATCCATGGCTTGCCATTGGGCGAGAACGAGACCGGCGCGGTCACCGCACCACTGCTGCCACCCCCAATGGAGGTCCCGGCAGCACCCGTGCTCGCGTTCAGCACATGCACTAGGCCATCGGCCGCCGGGACGTAGAGCAGGCTGCTCTTCGTCGATGGGGCGGCGGTGACGGCGACGCCGATGTTCTTCGTCCAGGCCGGGGCGCACACCCCGCCGTCGGTGCGGCATTGGGCGTTGTAGGCGGTGATGTTGCCTTGGGCATCCGCGAAGACCACCTTCGACGAGGCTCCCACCGCCGGGAGCGGCGTCACGAAGCTGGCTCCCGGCGCCGTCGCCGTCCACAGCAGCTTCCCCGCCTGGGAGAAGGCGCGAACCGTCTTGTTGAGGTCCTCGACGAAGACATTGCCCGCGTAGAAGATGGGGTACTTCCCGTTTCCGAGGCCGTCGAGCTGCTGCCCCCACGACTCCGACAACTCGTCGACGTTCCCGGTGTCGATCGTGTTCTCGAACGGGTTGTCGCCGCGCCAGGAGGGTCCGAAGCCGCCCTGTGCCCAGATCGCGCTGACGTAGAAGGAGGCCTGGGCGGCCGCGTGCGTGCGCCGCTCGTCCAGTGTGATCCAGTTCGTCCCAGGCTGTGCTGACGCCGGGATCTGGATGGAGGCGCTGACCGTGCCGGTCGCGCTGGTGGTCACCAGCGCGAGATCAGCCGTGCCGAGGAACACGTCGACCGAGGCGCTGGCGTCGAAGCCCGAACCGGAGACGACGATGGACGTCCCCGGGGCGCCAGAGGTGGGCGACAACGTGATCGTGGTCGCAGCATCGGCGCCACCAACCCACACGAGCGGGGTGATGAACGCGACGCACAACGAGAGCAACCAGCGCATTGAGACCCCCGGTCGGGTATACGCGCTTGATCGTTCAACTGTGACACGCGCGAGCGCGAAACTATCTTGGTCGATGTCGGCTGTCAACGGCCGGCGCCGGCGAAGCCACCCGAAAGCCCGGAGCGCTCGCGCCGCGCCGACCAGGCGCGCCACGGTGTCCCGCCCCTCCGCCCCCCACGCCCAATACCCTCCGCTGCCGATGGCCCCGTCCTCCCCACCGAACGCCACGGTCGGGGTCGAGCCGATGGGGTCGCACTTCGTCGTCACGACGGTGCCGGGCGACGGCCTCGCCGGCGCGCTGGCGACACTGCCCCACGTCCTGCGCGATCCCATCCGCGAGCCGCACGTCTGGAGCGCACCGGCGGTGCCGGTCGTCGCGCGCGCCGTGCGAAACCTCCTCGCGATGCACCCCAACATCGAGGTCGAGCCACCCGCTGAGCAGCTGCTGGCCGCCGTCGAGCAGCTGCCCGAGGCCGCGACGGCCGTCGCACACTTCTGCGAGCACAAGCCCGGCGTGCCGGGCGTCGTCATCGCGATGGAGCCCGATCGCGAGCTGCGCGCCGTCCTCACCCAGCTGCCCGACCGCCGCCATGACCCGGTGCTGGACCGCTTCTGGATCCCCGCGCGCGACGCCCCGCTGGAGGCGCTCGCAGACGAGCTCGACCGCATCGCAACGCTCACCGCCATGCCCGAGGTCCGCAAGCGCGTCGGCCGCTACGAGCAGCCGTCGCTCTCGCAAGCCGCCGTCGTCGACGTCGCGCACCGCTGCGACGTGGCCGTCGTAGAGAACGTCGCGAGCGAGGTCGGTCTGCGCCTCTGCCGGCGCTGCCATCCGGATCTCGAGCCCGCGCTCACCCCCCTCGGCCTTGTCACGCGCACCTTCGACTCGTGGTGGGTCTCGATCCACGGCGACGGCGGACTGCGCGCGCTGATGGAAACCCGCCCGGAGCTCCAGGGCGGCCACGACATCTTCCCCGCCCTTGACGCCGCGGCGCGCCAAGCCGGCACCGCCGACGAGCTCGAAGCGCTCTCATCCGCCGAGGAGGGCCGCGTCGAGATCGACGGCCTCACCGCGCCGCTGCGCCCGTTCCAAGGCGCCGCCGTCGACTACGCACTGCGTGCCCGCCGGACGTTCCTCTCCGACGAGCCCGGCCTCGGCAAGACGATCCAGGCGCTCGCGACGCTCGAGGCCGCCGGCGCCTACCCGGCGCTCGTCGTCGCACCAGCGTCGCTGCGCTTGAACTGGTTGCGCGAGGCCGAGCGCTGGCTGCCGCACCGCACGCGCACCGGGCTCTCCGGTGGTGACGCCATCAACACCAATGACATCTCCGTGGCCAGCTACGAGATCGCCCATACCTTGATCGACGGTGCCATCGCCGCCCCACCCCGCGCGCTCATCCTCGACGAGTCGCACTTCTGCAAGAACCCGACGGCGCGCCGCACGCAGGCCGTCACCGCGATCGCCGACGCCCTGCCCGACGACGCGATCGTCCTGCTGCTCTCCGGCACGCCCGTCCTCAACCGTCCCGAGGAGCTGGCCGCACAGCTGAAGATCCTCGGCCGCCTCGACGCGATCGGTGGCGCGCGGCGCTTTGCCCGCGTCTACGCGCGCGGCCAGGAGCTCAACACGCTCAACCGCCGCCTGCGCCGGACCTGCTTCGTGCGCCGCCGCAAGGCCGACGTCCTGCGCCACCTCCCGGCCAAGCAGCGCGTAATCGTCCCGGTCACGATCGCCAACGGCGGTGAGTACCGCGCGGCGAAGTCCGACGTCGCCCGGTGGGTCCGGGCACAGGCCGAGGCCGACGCGGCGTTCACGCGCGAGATCGCCGGCCTTGACGACGACGCCCGCGCCGCCGCGATCCGCGAGCGTGGCCGGGACGCCGAGCAGCGTGCCCGCCGCGCCCAGGCGCTCGTCCGAATCACGCAGCTGGCGCTGATCGCCGCGCGCGGCAAGCTCGACGGCGCGCGCGAGTGGATCGGAAACTTCGTGGAGACCGGCGAGAAGTTGGTGGTCTTCACCCGCCACCGCGAGATCGGCGACGCGTTGTTGGAGGCCTTCCCCGGCGCCGCCTGCGCGACGGGTCGCCTCGACGCCGACGGCCGCGCCGCCGAGGTGCAGCGCTTCCAGTCAGACGACGCCTGCCGGCTGATCATCTGCTCGCTGGACGCCGCGGGCGTCGGGCTGACGATGACCGCCGCGTCCAACGTCGCCTTCGTGGAGCTGGGCTGGACGCCGGCCGCCCACGACCAGGCCGAGGACCGCGTGCACCGCATCGGCCAGGAGGAGGCCGTCACCGCCTGGTACCTGCTCGCGGCCGACACGATCGACGAGCGGATCGCGGCCGTGATCGACCGCAAGCGCGAGCTGGTCCGGGCCGCGACCGATGGCGTGCCGGCCGGTCAGGAGGCAGTTCTCGACGAGTTGCTGGACTGGCTCTCGACACCGGATTCCTGACCGAGACGCGCCATCCCCCAACCGGGTGAACCGCGTGTGTGTTTGGTCCGCACGCCAACCCTCGTGATACATAACCAAGGCTCTGGGTAGACCTAGGGGTGAACAGAAGAGTTGCCCCGGATTGCCTGTGCATCCAGGGTCCGATCCCCAGATTCGACGTCTAACTCACCCGTCCTAACAGCCTTCAAGACCTGTTAGAACGATATTTGCCAGGCGCGTGAGCAGGGGGGCCTTCACCGGCCTTTCACGCGCCGTCCATAGGCCTTTCCGAGCCGCGCCGGCCACGGTGCCGGCTTGGTGCCCCGAACTGTTCCACCGGAGGCTTCTTCGTGCCTTTAATTAGACGCTTGCGCGTCGCGCTGATCGCTGCGTGCGTGCTCGTACCCACCCTCTTGCTGGCGGGTTTCGCATCCGCGGCAACCGTGCCGCTCAACGGCCGGACCTTTGATGCTGCGTGCAGTGCTGCAGCAGCCGGCGACACGATCACCGTCCCCGCCGGTACCTACGGCTCGCAGGCGATGAAGTGCACCAAGGCGGTCACGCTCGCTGGTGCAGGCGTGTCGACGCGGGTCGACTACCTCAACTTCTCCGGGGCCAATGGCCCGACGGTGACGGGCATGCGCTTCGTCACCGGTCTGATGTCCAGCGGCTCGCAGAACGTCGCGGTCAAGAGCTCGACGATCAACAACCAGACCTACATCGAGAACACGACGGGGATGCTGTTCGACCACGTCACCTGGGAGCCCGAGACCTCCTCGACGTCATGGGCCAACGGCGACATGGTGGACATCTTCCCGGACCGCAACAACGCCCCCAACCACAACATCACCATCCAGAACAGCCTTCTGCATGGTCTGCGGTCGCCGTCGAGCACGGCGCACTCCGACGCGATCCAGCTCTACAACAACGGCCAGCCCCACACCGGGATCAAGATCCTGAGCACGCGCTTCTATGACAACGAGTGCATCAACCTGCGCACCAATCCCGGCGATGGCGTCACGCTCGAGAACAACATCTTCGGCGATTCCTACAAGGGCATCTCGGGATGCGGCTACTACGCGATCGATGTCGGCTACGCCAATGTGATGGCGCGCAACAACGTCTTCCCTGGCGCCCAGGAGATCCAGGAGACCCCGACGACCAGTGGCATCCATCAGAACTGGATCAACAACGCCGGCGCGGGCTTCTCGGATGGCTGCGGCACCGGCGGCGCAGCGGGCGCGACGCTCAGCCACAACGTCTGGACCGAGCAGAAGTGCGGCGCCACCGACAAGCAGGTCAGCTCGCTGAAGGTCAACAGCGACGGCACGCTGCAGTCGGGCAGCCCATTGCTCGACGCGGGCGACACCGCCAACTACCCAGCGACCGACTACCTCGGCAAGGCGCGCTACGCCGGCCTGGCGCCCGACGCCGGCGCCTACGAGAGCGGCACCGTGAGCCCGCCTGCGGCTGACAAGACCGCTCCGGCGACGACGATCACCTCGGCCCCGGCCAGCGGCACGTCGACCAGCGCCTCGGTGGCGTTCAGCTCCAGCGAGGCGGGCAGCACCTTTCAGTGCAAGCTCGACAGCGGCGCCTATGCCGCCTGCACCTCACCGAAGAGCTACACCGGCCTGGCCGTCGGCTCGCACACGGTGAGCGTCCGGGCAACCGATGCCGCCGGCAACACCGACGCCACACCCGCCACGGCGACGTGGACGGTCAGCGCTGCGGCGAACCCGGCGCTCGTCGCCGCGTACGCCTTCAACGAGACCTCGGGCACGACGGCCAAGGACGCCACGGGCCACGGCCTGACCGGCACGGTCTCGGGCGCGACGTGGGTCGCGGCGGGCAAGTACGGCCGCGCGCTCTCGTTCGACGGTGACAAGGACCAGGTCACCGTCGCCGACAACAGCCGTCTGGACCTCACCACCGGCATGACGCTCGAGGCCTGGCTGCAGCCGACCACGACCTCGGGCTGGCGCACCGTGATGGCCAAGGAGCAGAGCAACGGCATTGTCTATGGCCTGTTCGGCTCCAGCGACACGGGCAAGGGCGCCGCCGACGTCTTCACGACGAGCGAGTTCAACACCCGCGCCGCCACGGCGCTGTCGACCAGCACGTGGACCCATCTGGCCGCCACCTACAACGGCTCGACGTTGACGATCTACATCAACGGCGTGGCCTCTTCCTCCCGGTCGGTCCCCGGCCCGCTCAAGACCAGCACGGGCGTGCTGCGCCTGGGCGGGAACTCGGCCTTGGGCGAGTGGTTCAAGGGCAGGATCGACGAGGTCCGCGTCTATAACAAGGCGCTGACCGCCGCACAGATCCTCAGCGACCTGAAGGTCCCGGTCTCCTAGCACCTGCAGTGACATCCGCAGGCTCCCGCCCGCCGCCCGCGTCCTTCCAGGACGCGGGCGGTTCTTGTAGCGCTTGCTCTGCACCGGCCGGGACGCGACGATCAGGCGCATGAGCGCTGCCCGTACCGTCGCCATCGTCCTCGCCGCGCTGGCGTGCGGCGTCGCGGTCGTGCCGCTGGTCCTGGCCAGCGACCACCAGAACGGGACGACCGTGTGGGCCATCTTCGGCCCGATCGCCGGCTGGAGCTTCATCGGCACGGGCCTCTACGCGCGGCGTCTGCGCCCGGAGAGCCGTATCGGCATGTTGATGGTCCTGCTGGGCTTCGCGTGGTTCCTGTCGGCCCTCGGCCTCGCCAACGCGCGGCTGCCCTACTCCCTCGGGCAGATCCTCGGCGGACTGTGGGGCGCGCTGTTCCTGCAGCTCATTGTGACCTTTCCCTCTGGTCGGCTGAGTACTCTGTGGGACCGGGCGATCGTGATCGCCGGCTATGTGACGTTCACGGTGGCAACCGTGCCGGCGATGCTCTTCGCTGGTCCACACGAGCTGGGCTGCGACGACTGTCCGGTCAACGTCCTGCTGATCGATCGCGACCCGACGCTCGCGAAGATCGGACTGGCGTTCCAGACGCTGCTCTACCTGGTGTTGTTCATCATCGTGCTCGTGCGCCTCTCGCAACGCTGGCGACACACGAGCCCGCTCGAGCGGCTCCAGCTCACGCCGGTCTACGCGTCGGGGCTTCTGACCTTCCTGCTCGTGACGGTGGGTCAGGCCGGCGTCGGTGACGTCGCGTGGTGGGCGGCGTTCGTCGCGATGGCCATGCTGCCGTTCGGCTTCCTGGCCGGGCTGCTGCGCAGCCACGTCGCGCGCCTGGATTCCGAGCTGCGTGCCCGTCTCCAGGAGCTGCGCAGCTCGCGGACGCGGCTGGTCGCGGCCGGGGACGCCGAGCGCCGCCGCCTGGAACGCAACCTGCACGACGGCGCACAGGGACGGCTCGTGGCCGTCGCGCTCATGCTCGGCCATCTGCGCAGCAGCGTCGGCGCGCAGGCCGAGATCGCGCCGACCCTCGATCGTGCCCTGGAGGAGTTGAAGACGAGCCTCGCCGAGCTGCGCGAACTGGCGCGCGGCCTGCACCCAGCGGTGCTGACCGACCGAGGTCTGGAGCCTGCCGTCCAGGCGCTCGCCCGGCGGGCGTCGGTGCCGGTGCTCGTGGACATCGACGGCGGCGAGCGCGCTCCGGCCGCGGTCGAGATCGCCGCGTACTACATCGTGTCGGAGGCACTCGCGAACGTCGCCAAGTACGCGCAGGCCACCGAGGTGACCGTCACGGTCCGGCGAGCGCATGGGCGCATGACCGTCGAGGTCACCGACGACGGCGTCGGGGGAGCCGACACCGACCATGGATCTGGCCTGCGCGGCCTCGCCGACCGCCTCGAGGCGCTCGACGGCACGCTCGCGCTGGACAGCCCGCCCGGCCGCGGGACGCGTCTCCGTGCGCAGATTCCCTGCGCCGGCGAGCGGGTGGGCGCTTCGGTCTGAGCCACGTTTCCTGTGGTTCGTCGCAAGGTCAAGGATACTCACGATGTGATCGCGCCCAGAGGTTGGAGCGTCCTGATGATCGTGGGGTTGGTCGCGCTGTTCGCGGCGCCTACGGCCGGGGCCGCCAAGAAGGCCAAGCATTGCCCCGCGGGCCAGGTCCGTCGGACGATCACCTACGTGCATCACAAGGGCGGGCCCGTCGACCATGCGACCGGGTGCGTCGTCAAGAACGTGATCATCCCGACATCGGTCGCGGCCGCGCAGAGCAAGCTCCGCGCGCTCGCCGCGACGCTCGTCCCGGTCAAGGTCGCGCGCGCGTTCAAGACCAGTTCGGCCCGCAAGGTCGCGGCGATCGACGCCAAGACGGATGCGGCGTTCGTCGCCTACGCGAATGCTCACGCCCCGATGCCCGAGCCGGTGGCGCAGTCCGCCTTCCATGGCGTCCACGCCATTGCGGCCGAGACCAAGTCCGCCGACGGCAACAGCGTCACCAACGACAACGGCACCGAGACCAAGCACGCCGACTACGCCAACATCATCAACACCGCCGAGGACAGCGGCGAGGATTGGCAGTCGACGACAACGACAAAGGCCACACGTGTCACGGGCGCCCGCGCCGCCTCGACCAAGCGAGTCCTGAAAGTCCGCTACGTGATGAACAAGTGTCCGGACGCGACCGGCGCCTCCCACGGAACGCTGGACATCAGCCAGCGCATCACATCGACGAGCGGCACCACGGTCATCGGCGAGACCGCGACGCTCAACGCCCAGGTCATCGTCCACTTCGGCGACAACGCGCAGTTCGCGTCGGTCGAGGTCATCGGCACGTGGAAGTTCACGTCGCACACGGCGCATTCCAATCGCTCGGTCAGCGGCAATGTCTCAGCAAGCAACGGCCAGGTGATCGAGGGCCGCGCCTACGTCGACCTCTCGACGACGGTCACGACCGGCACCGACGACAACATCGCGGCCGGCGGTGGTCTGCTCGGCGCCTACATCGCCCATATCGTCGGCCATGACTACGTCATCGACATGATCGGCGCCGCTCGGGGTCGCCCGGAGGGCGGCGGCTGCGTGCGCATCGTGCCCAACGCCGACACGGTGCACGTCAAGCTGGGTGGCAGCGTCGCGATCGTCGCCCACCTGACCGACCACCACGACCAGACGTTCTCCGGCCCCATGTCCGCCATCAACACCTCGGGCCGCGTGAATCCGGCCGACACCCAGGCCGACACCGACGCGACGTTCACCTACTACGCACCGCTGGACGCCAAGGGCGGCGACACCGACATCGTCCGGCTGACGCACGCCTCCAAGCGCGGCAAGGGCCACGACGCCATGGTCAACGTCGTCATCGATCCCCGCAGCGGCTTCCCCCACCAGTACGACGGCACCTGGACGCGCGTCACCACCTACCTCGGGATCACCGTGACCGTGCACGGAACGGCCACCTACGTCCACAACCCGGTGTTCCCGGCGTATCTCGACGGGACGACGTCGATCCCCTACGACGTGGTGAGCGCGAGCGTGACGTGGGCGGTGACCAATCCGGCCGGCCCGTGTTCGGGTGGGGGCAGCGCCGACGCCACGCAGAACGACGCGATCGGCGCGACGGCGATGACGCTCGAAGATGTCAGTGCCAACCCCTACGCGCCGCACCCCGAGCCCCGACCGTTCTACTACTCGCTGCGCGCGCACGGGGATGCGATCCATCCCCCGACCTACCCCTGTGGTCCGACGACCGAGTCGATCGGCACCGACTACCTCGACATCGGCCACGTCAGCCCGATCGCCCCAGAATCCTCGTTTGACGACGTCGTCAAGAGCGACAACATCAACCTGCTCCACGGACACCTGGAGCACGACGAGTCGGGCCTGCACGTCGTCGATGACTGGAGCTTCACGGGCTCGGGTTGAGCTCAGTCCTCGCTGGCCGCCGCGCCCTGGACCTTGTTGAACGCGCAGCGGAAGCGCTCGGCCAAGCCTCCGCCGGCGGCGACGCCATCGGTGCCGTTGCGCTCGCCGGCATCAAGCGCACCATCGTCGCGGCGACGATCAACCGCCTCAAGCGCGGCGGCGAGCTCGAGCCGTTCGGCGAGGGTGTGCGCGTGCCGTTTGTGGCGCGCGACGGCGCGGCGGCTTAAACGAGGCGCGCTAGCGCGCGAAGCTCGGGCTCCGCAGCGTCGCCAGCGGCACCGTGCCCTGCGGGTTGAGCAACTCGATGTCGATGGCGTAACGGCCGGGGCGCGGCGGCGCCGCGACCCAGACGGGCCAGTCACCCTCGTCCTCGTCAGACGTGCCCGTGATCGTGATCGCGCGCTGCTCCCCCGAGCTGACGACCGGCACGAAGGTCCCCGCCGGCTCACCGTGCACGCGCCATCATGCACACCAAGATCCTCGGCGTATAAATCAAAAAGCAGAGCAACATAGTGGTACTCACCTTTAGGCCAGCTGTCAGGACGCGCTCAACACTGACTGCGGCTCGTGAATGCTGCCCGTGGCATCCAGGAGACGACCGCCAGCGCGACCCCGGCGCACGGCGACGATCTCCGACATGATCGACAACGCCGTCTCGGCGCTGGTCTGGCCGCCGAGGTCGAGGCCGATCGGGCCCGAGATGCGCTCCAGCGCGGTCGCGGCGACGCCGGCCGCCAGCAGACGCTCACGCCGCCGCGCCTGCGTCCGGCGGCTCCCGATCGCCCCGATGTAACCGGCCTCCGAGGCCAGGGCCGCGACCAGCGCCGCGTCGTCAAGCTTGGGATCGTGAGCCAGGACGCAGATCGCGGTCGTGCGGTCGATCGGCTCGAGCTCGGCCAGCGCGCGTTCCGGCCAGGCCACGATGGTCCGCTCAGCCGCGGGAAACCGCGCCGCCGTCGCAAAGCGCGAGCGCGGGTCGATCACGAACGAGCGCCACTCGGCCAGCGCCGCGACCGCGGTCAGCGCCACGGCGATGTCGACCGCGCCAACGACGATCAGCCGCGGCGGCGGCGCGACCACGTCGACGAAGAGCGTCGCTCCGGCAACGGTGTGCAACGCTCCGCGCTCCGACCACAGGGCCGCATGCGCAACCTCCAGCGCCGCCACGTCGAGCGCCGGATCACCCAGCGTGCCCTCGGGCTCGCCATCGGCCGGCACGAGCAGCTTGGCGCCGACGCGCGGGGCGTCTCGCAGCGCGGTGACGAGGACCGCCCGCCGCCCATCGCGCGCAAGCGCCGCGCAGCGCGCCTGCAGGCCCTCAGGGTCATAGCCCTCGACCCAGACGGTGATCTCTCCCCCACACGGCAGCCCGATATCCCACGCCTCACCGTCGTCGAGCCCGTAGTGCAGCAACTGCGGCACGCCGCCGGCCAGGACCCGTTCGGCGACCTCGACCACCGCACCCTCGACGCAGCCGCCCGACACCGCGCCGACGACCGCCCCACCGGCGGTCAACGCCATCTTCGCGCCGACCGGCCGCGGCGCCGAGCGCCGCGTCTCGACCACCGTCGCCAGCGCGACACGATCGCCCCCGGCGACCCAGCGGGCGATCGTGTCGTGGACGCTGCCGGCGGTCATGTCGACCTACCGTAGCCGCGTCCTCCCCCCTTCGAGCTCAGCCGTCGACCGGGCGCAACAGGTCGGCCTGGATCTCGGCGCCGGTCAGCGCGTGGTCATAGACCCGCACCTCGTCGATGCGACCGCGGAAGGAGGTCGCGGTCGAGACGCCACCGCCGATGCGCAACGCGCCGGCCGCCGCGACGATCGAGCCGCTTGCCCTCCGCGAGGAGATCCACTCACCGTTGACGTAGATCCGCACGCGATCGCCGCTGAACGTCACGGCGACATGGCTCCAGCGGCCCAGCGGCAAGCCCGTCTTGGCGCGAGCGCGCGCAACCGAGCTGGCCGTCGCGGCCACCGCGGTCCGCACGCTGCCGGCCGGTCGCCGCAGGTCGCTGGCATATAGCCCGTAGGCGGTGCCCCTACCGCGTCCCTTGAGCAGCACCAGGCGCTGGCCGCTGGCCGAGGTCGGCCGGACCCATGCCTCGAGCGTCAGGCCGTCGGTCAGCCGCAGTTGGGCGGAGTCCGGAACCGTCACGCGATCGTTGATGCCGTCGAAGGAGAGCGCGCGGGCGAAGCGACCATGGGCGGTGCGCGTCGCGCCGATGCGGCGACCGTCGAGGCCGTGGCCCGAGGCGTCGCGCACGGTGGCGCCCGAGGTCTCATCGAAGCCGAAGGCCGCCACGAGGCCCGACGATGTGGCGGTTGCCACGGCGGCCCCGAGGCCCGGGTCGGCCCCCGGCCCACCGCCGGGGATCGGGGTGCTGCTGCTCGGGACCTTGCCGATCGGCACCTTCCCGCTGCCGGGCAAAGAGCCGCCGCCCGCCGCCGGCGTCGGCGTGCCGCCGGTGCCGCCCGGCGTGCCGGGAACGGGCTGACCGTTGCCCGGCGCGCTGCCCGAGCCAAGCTCGAACGCGCCCGCATCCGGGCCCGCGCCGACGAAGCGGTTGCCGCCGTTGAAGTCCTCGGACGGGAAGTTGGTGGTGTCGCCGGCGTCGATCACCGGGCTCCCGCTCAGCGGCGTCCCGTCGGCGGCGAGCTTCAGCGACGAGACCTGCTTGTCGGTGGAACCGCACTTTTGCTCGGTCCACACGTTGTGGGAGTACGTCGCGCGGATCGCACCGCAGGCGCTGCTCATGCCGTTGCCCGCGTTGCCGACCCACGTTTGGGACTGGCCGACGTCGGCGTCGTCGTCGACCTGCACCTCCTGGCGGCCCGGGAACGTGTTGTAGCGGACGGTGGCGTTGGCGTAGTAGACGTCAAGCGCATAGGCGCCGCAACCGCTGATGCCGGTCATCGTGTCGCCGAAGACGTTCTGCTCGACGAGGAGGCCATCGCGCTCGTTGGCGCGGATGTTCATGCACTCGTTGTCGTAGAAGCGGTTGCGCACGATCTTGATGTTCTGCGGCACCTGATCCGGATCGCCGCAGTTGCAGAGCTGGATCGCGTCGGAGTGCGCCGCGGAGGTCGGCGCGCGCAGCCCGTGGATGATGTTGTTGGAGATCGTCAGCCCGGTGTTGACCTGCGCGGTGCGCGTCTGCTCGTAGATGTCGATCATGTCGCCGTTGGACCACGACGTGCCGCCCGCAGCGGGCTCGATCAGGTTGCCGTCGATCGTCGCGTTCACGCTGCCCTCGACGTAGATCATGTTGTTGATCGTGGCGCCGCGGATCGTGACGTTCGTGGAGCGGAAGATCTGGGCCGCGCCTTCGCCGGCGCTGCCGGTGATCCGGCCGCCGGTTACGGTCGGGCCGTTGGCGCCCGAGAAGTCGAGGTAGGACAGCTGCGCGTTGGCGTCCAGCTGGAAGGTCACCGCCTTCTGACAGGTGAGCTGTTGCGAGCCGTAGCTGCCCGCGGGAACGGTGACGACGTCCCCCGCGGCCGCGGCCGCGCAGGCCGTGTTGAACGAACGGCCGTTGAGCGGGACGGTGGCGGCGATTGCGGTGCCCGCCACGGCAAGGGACAACAGCGCGACCAGGGTGGTCGCAAGGGCGGACAGAACGGCGCGGATGGTGGCGCGGGGACGCCTCCTTCTCAGCACGAAAATCCTCCGGGGATGGACAGCAGGTCAGCAGCAGCCGGCGCGCGCCGCACTCGCGACGGACGTGTCCCAGCCACCTTCGGACGGAATCGACGCCAGGGAGGTCTGGACCCCCTGCCCCGTGCGTCGAGACGGGGACGTTTCTACCACACCTGTCGGAAGTTCAAGCGTCCCGGTCCCTACAGGTTTCCGGGGCGCAAGCCAGTCTCCTCCTTGGAGATCGGCGCCAAGTCGCCGGATTATGAGCGCTGGCAAGGGCTCAATGCCGAGATTCTTGCTTTCCGGAGCGACGCGGGCGAGCATGGGCCATGGCGCTCGACGCGCGGAGCACTCCGCGGCCCTGGCATGCGCTCCCGACCGATCTCGGGGCGCTCGTCTGCGCGGCGATCCCGGCGATCGCCGACGAGCTGGTCGACGTGCTCGGCCCCGCGATCCCCGTGTACCGCTCTCTGGAGGGCCCGTTCGGCCGTGACGTCGTCGCGGCGGTCGCCGACGCGCTGCACGACTTCGCGGGCGTGATCGAGCACCGTCCACCGACCGTCGGCGCCGATCGCGCGCTGTACGTCGCCGTGGGCGAGCGCTGGTTTCGCTCTGGCCACAGCCTCGACGACCTGCAGTCGGGCTACCACCTCGGGGCGCGCGTGGTCTGGCGTCGCATCGCCGCGGTCGCCACCGACGCGGGCGCCGAAGCCGAGACGGTGGCCGTCCTGGCCGACGCGCTGTTCGCCTACCTCGACGAGATCGCAGCGGTCACGGTCGAGGGCTTCGTCGCCGCGCAGGCCGCCGCGGCCGGCGAGCTCGAGCGCCGGCGCGCGCAGCTCGTCGCCACGCTGGTCGCCGATCCGACGCCGGAGCGTGCGGTGCTCGAGCGGACTGCGGCAGACGCCTCGTGGCCGCTCCCGCGCTCCGTCGCGGTCATCACGCTCGCCGCTGACCACGGAGGCTTGCGCGATCGGCGACTTCCCGGCGACCTGCTGATCGGCAGCGTCGACGGCGCCGCCTGTCTGATCCTGCCCGACCCCGACGGCCCGGGGCGCCGCCAACAGCTCGAGCTCGCGCTGCGCGGCCATGCGGCAGCACTGGGCTCGACGGTGGCCGCTGAGCACGCCGCGCGCAGCTGGGCGCGCGCTCGGGCCCTGTGGCGCCTGCTCGACCCCGGCGTGCCCGGCCTGCTGGTCGCCGACGACCACCTGCTCGAGCTCCTCCTCGCCGAGGACCCCTCGCTGGTCGACGACCTCGCGCGGCTGCGCCTTGCCCCGCTCACCGCGCTGGCACCCCGCTCGCGCGAGCGCTTGGAATCCACCCTGCTCGCCTACCTGCGCCACCGCGGCAACGGCCCGCGTATAGCCGCCGCCCTGCAGGTGCATCCGCAGACCGTGCGCTACCGCCTCGCCCGCCTCCGCGACCTCCTCGGAGCCGCGCTCGACGACCCCGAAGCACGCTTCGAGCTCGAGGTCGTGCTGCGCGCTCGGAGCGCAGCACGACCGTGACGAGCTCCGCTTAGCCGATCACGGACCGGACCAACGGCTCGTAGCCCGACTTGTGCCCCGTGCGATTCGGGTGGTAGCTGTCGCTGACCGGGTTGGAGAGGCCGTTGAGCCACTCCGTCGACGAGCACACCGCATGGCCCGTGAACGACGGGATCGCGTCCTTGAACGTGAAGCCGTGGGCCGCTGCCCGCGCCGCCGTCACGTTCTTCAACATGTCGGCGGTCTGGTTGAGCTTGGTCATCTCGTCGGTGCTGAAGAACGTCCCCGCGTTGCAGTCCACGCCCATGAACAGGCGCGGGTAGCCGAGGACCACGACGGTCGCGCTGGGCGCTCGCGTGTGGATCTGCGTGTAAACGCTGTCGAGCTGCGCCGGCAACGTGTTGTTGATGTAGTTCTGCGCCGTGGTGATGTTGCTGTTACAGCTCACCAGCGGGAGCGCGCACTGCGTGATGACGTTCGAGAAGCCAGCGTCGTTGCCGCCGATCGTGATCGTCACGATGTTGGTGGACGTGCTCAGCGACTGCACCTGGTTGGCGAGCACGTCGGTCGTCTTGGCTCCCGAGCACGCCACGAACGTCAGCGTCGTGTTCGGCCGGTCGGCCTTGATCAGCGCCGGGTAGGCGAAGGGGCCGCGCTGGCAGCCCGAGTTCAGGGAGTAGTCCCTGGTTCCCGTTCCCGACGAGTAGCTGTCGCCAAGGGCGACGTAGTTGTCGGCGAGCGCCGCCGCGGTGACCCCACCGCTGCACGCACACACGACCATGACGACTCCGATGAGCCGCCGCGTGATGGACCGCACCTTCTCCTCCTGTGTGTCGATCGAAATACCGCGACCGACCCTACGGGCGGCTCATCACACAGATCTTGTCACCGCGAGCACAAAATGCTCACGGACTCCTTAGCGTTGCGGAACCTCTTCGAGCTCGAGCGCCAGCCGCGGGACGTCGCCCCAAAGCTGCTCGAGGCGGTAGAACTCGCGGACCTCGGGGACGAAGACGTGGACGACGATGTCGAAGTAGTCCATGAGGATCCAGCGCGACTCGCTGACGCCCTCGACGCGGCGCGGGAACTGGCCGTGGTCCTTCTTGAGGCCTTCGTGGATCGCGTCGTGGATCGCCTTGGCCTGGCGGTCGCTGTTCCCCGAGCAGACGACGAAGAAGTCGGTGTAGCTCGACACGCCGCGCAGGTCCAGCACGGTGATGTCGACGGCCTTCTTGTCGGCGGCGTAGGAGGCCGCGAGCTGCGCGAGGCGCTCGGGGCTCAGCTCTTCTGGTGACTGGGGATCGGACATTTCAATGGTCTGACTGGGCAAGAGGACGCTTCCTCCATGGTCATGCTGATGGTGATGGGCTACCGACCGGGCTCCGGTAGAGCCCGTGCTGTGCGATGTACGCGGTGACCGGATCGGGCACCAGGTACCGGATGGGATGTCCGGCGGCCACCCGCCGCCGGATCAGAGAAGACGAGAGGTCGATGCGCGGCAGGTCGAAGAACTCGGCGCGCTCTGCTGCGCCAGGGACCGTCGCCAGCCGTTCCAGGATATCGGCCCGGCGCGCGCCCTGGCGCTCGGCGACGGCGAGGCGTGCCAGGGCCGCCACCTCCGCGGGCTCGCGCCACGTCGGGAGGCTGGAGGCCATGTCGCCTCCGACGATGAACGTCAGGTCGACTCCCGGGTGCAAAGCATGCAGTGCGCGCAGCGTATCGGCCGTGTAGGACGCTCCCCCGCGCGCGACCTCGAGGTCGGACACGGCGAGGCGGTCGTCGCCGGCGACGGCCAGCCGGCAGAGCTCCAGCCGCACCTCCGGGCCCGGGTCGTCGGCCGCCTCCTTGTGCGGCGGCGTGGCGACCGGCATCAGCAGGACGCGGTCGAGCTCGAGCTGGTCGTAGGCCTCTTGGGCGGCGAGCAGGTGCGCGAGGTGCGGCGGGTTGAAGGTCCCGCCCAGGATGCCGAGGCGATCACCCGGAGCAATCGCCATCGGATCAACCGCGGACGTGTCCGTCTCCCCGCACGACGTACTTGAACGAGCACAGCTCGCGCAGGCCGATCGGCCCGCGCGCGTGGAGCTTCTGGGTCGAGTTGCCGATCTCGGCGCCGAAGCCGAACTCGCCGCCGTCGGTGAAGCGGGTCGAGGCGTTGACGTACACGCAGGCGGCATCGACGCCGAGCTCGAAGACACGTGCCGCCGGATAGCTACCCGTGACGATCGCCTCGGAGTGGCCGGAGCCGTGGCGGTTGACGTGGTCGACGGCCTCCTGCACGGAGTCCACGATCCCGACGGCCAGGGTCAGCGCGAGGAACTCGGTGTCCCAGTCGGCGTCGGTCGCAGGCGTGACCGCGCCGTCCAGCGCGCGGACGCGTTCATCGCCGCGCAGCTCGACGCCCGCGTCGCGCAGCGCGGCGAGCGCGCCGGGCAGGAACGCGCCGGCGACCTCGGCGTGGACCAGCAGCGTCTCGGCCGCGTTGCAGACGCCGGGCCGCTGCGTCTTGGCGTTGATGATGATCTCGCGGGCCATGTCGAGGTCGGCGGCCGCGTCGACGTAGACGTGGCAGTTGCCCGACGCGGCGAAGATCATCGGGACGGTCGCGACCTCGGTGAGCGCCTTCTTCAGCCCCTCGCCCCCGCGGGGGATGATGAGGTCGACGAGCTCGTCCTGGGTCGCGAGCTCAGCGAGCTCCTCGCGGCCGCCGCCGGCGACAAGGCCGATCGCGCCGTCGGGCGCGTGCTCGGCGGCGATCGCCGCGAGGATCGCGTTGGAGTGCGCAGCGCTCGAAGAGCCCCGCAACACGATGGCATTGCCCGACTTCAAACAGAGCGCGGCGGCGTCGATCGTGACGTTCGGCCGCGCCTCGTAGACGACCGCGACGACGCCGAGCGGGGTCCGCGTCTTGGCGACATCCAGGCCGTTGGGCAACCGGAATCCATCGATCGCCTCCCCCACCGGATCCGGCAGAGACGCGATGTCGCGCACCTGCGCAGCGATCGCGGCGATCCGCTCGGGATCGAGCAGCAGCCGATCCAGCAACGCATCTGACAGCCCCGCCTCGCGCCCGGCCTCCAAGTCCCGCGCGTTGGCCTCGAGGATCTCGACCGTCCGCGCCTCCAGCGCATCGGCGATGGCGTTCAGGGCAGCGTCCTTCTCGGCCGTCGGCAGCATCGCCAGACGGCGCGACGCGGCGCGCGCAGAGCGGCAGATGTCGGTGACGGAGGCGACGGAGACGGCCATGGCTTAAGCGTACGGCACCGATGACGTGGTCTCTTGTGTCTTCCGTGTCACCGGGCATGGGTTCAACCCGGCCGGTCCGGGTACCGCAGACGACGTCGGCGCCACGCAATGGGAGGGTCACATGCCGTCGTTCGCTCGCCTGCTCGCCGCAGGGATCGCAGGGGTCCTGCTCACGGCCGCGCCCGCCGCGGCGCACCAGCATCCGCATCCGCCGCGACCCATCACCGGTCCGGCGCCCGGAGGGCCGGGGACCGATCCTGGCTTCCTCGCCTCCGACAAATCCGGCGTCCTTACCTCGACGACCCCCGACAGCAAGCTCTGGGCGACCATCCAGAAGGAGGGCGGCCTCGGCGAGATCTTCTATCCCGACCTCGCCACGCCGAGCGCCCGCGCCCTGCGCTTCGTCGTCAGCGACCGCGCCGGCGGCACGGCGAGCGCCGGTGAGGTCACGACCCGCCTGCTCGATCCCAAGAGCCTCACCTACGCCCAGACGGCCACCGACCCCCAGGGCCGCTGGCGCCTGACCACCACCTTCACCACCGACCCGCAGCGCGCGACCGTCCTGGCCGACGTGCGCTTCGCCGCACACGGGCGCGGCCGCTACGCGGTCAACGCGATCTACGAGCCGACCCTGGCCGACACGCGCACCGACGACTCAGCCTCGACCCAGCAGCGTGGCACCGTCCTCGCCGCGAGCGACGGCACGAGCGCCAGCGCGCTGATCGGCCGGCCTGCGTTCGCCGCGACCGCCAACGGCTACCGCGGCACGAGCGACGGCGACACCGATCTGGCCGACGGGCGCCTCGACTGGCAGTACTCGTCCGCCGGGCCAGGGAGCGTCGTGCAGACCGCGCAGCTGAGCCTCGACCGCCGCGGCCACGCGTCCCTCGCGCTCGGCTTCGGCGCCGACCCGGGCGCCGCGCTCGGCAGCGCCCGCGCGTCGCTCTCCCGGCCGTTCGGCGCCACGCTCTTCTCCTACGCGCGCGGCTGGCAGGACTACCTCGACGGCCTCAAGCGCCCCCCGGCCTCGCTGCAGGGCGCCGACCAGCGCCGCCTCTACAACGTCTCGGCCATGGTCCTGGCGGCCAGCGAGGACAAAACCCACCGCGGCGCCTATGTCGCCTCCCCCACGATGCCGTGGCGCTGGGGCAAGGAGGCGCCCTCGGGGCCCTACCACCTCGTCTGGTCGCGCGACCTCTACCAGATCGCCACGGCGCTGATCGCCGAGGGCGACGAGGCCGGGGCCAACCGCGCGCTGGACTGGCTCTTCGACGTCCAGCAGAAGCCCGACGGGTCGTTCCCGCAGAACTCCAAGCCCGACGGGACGCCGGTGTGGACCGGCCTGCAGATGGACGAGGTCGCGTTCCCGCTGATCCTCGCCCACCAGCTCGGGCGCACCGACGCTGGCACGTGGTCGCACGTCAAGCGCGCCGCCGACTTCTTGGTGTCCTACAAGGATCCGGAGACCGGGAACACCGCGCCGTGGTCGCCGATGGAGCGCTGGGAGAACCAGGACGGCTACTCGCCGGCGACGATCGCCAGCGAGATCGCGGGCCTGGTCTGCGCCGCGGAGATCGCCAAGGCCAACGGCGACACCACGTCAGCCGATCAGTACCTCGCCACCGCCGACGCCTGGCAGGCCAAGGTCAAGGACTGGACGGTGACCACCAACGGCCCGTACTCCAACGACCCCTACTTCCTGCGCCTGACCAAGGACGGCAACCCGAACGCGGGCACGCCCTACAGCACCGGCGACGGCGGCCCGTCAGCCGCCGACCAGCGCACGGTCGTCGACCCGAGCTTCCTCGACCTCGTGCGCCTCGGCGTTCTACCGGCCGACGACCCGACGATCACCAACTCCATGAAGGTGGTCGACGAGCAGCTCGGCGTCCAGACCGACCGCGGCTTCTTCTGGCACCGCGCCGCGTTTGACGGCTACGGCGAGTTCCGCGACGGCTCCGGCTGGGACTTCGGCCAGGAGCCGGACTCGCGCACGACGATCGGCCGCGCGTGGCCGCTGCTCAACGGCGAGCGCGGCGAGACGCTGATCGCCGCCGGCGATCTGGCGGGCGCGGGCACGCAGCTGCAGACGCTGGCCAACGCGGCGGGCCCGGGCGACATGCTGCCCGAGCAGGTCTGGGATCAGAACCCGCCGGCTGGGCAGCCGGGCTTCGCGCCGGGGACGCCGACCTTCTCGGCGACGCCGCTGGCCTGGACGCACGCCCAGTTCATCCGGCTGGCCTGGGATCTGCAGGCCGGCAAGGTCACCGAGCAGCCGGAGGTCGTCGCGGCGCGCTATGCCAGCACGAAGTAGTCGCGGTGCACGGCCTCGGCGGCCGCGCGCGGGAGGACCTCGCGGACCTGCGCGGACTGGAGACCCTGCACGCGGCGCAACTCACTCGCCGAGAGCGTGACGATGCCCTTGCCCAGCAGCGTTCCGCCGTCGGCGTGGATCTCGACGGCGTCGCCGGCGGCGAACTCGCCGTGGACGTCGGCGACACCGACGGGCAGCAGCGAGGTGCCGCCCTCACGCAGCGCTCGAGCCGCGCCGTCGTCGACGACGACCGTGCCGGCGGCGGGCTTGGCGTAGCGCAGCCAGAGCTTGAAGGAGGAGATGCCCAGCGCGCGTGCGGGGAAGTGGGTGCCCTCGTCGGTCGCGCCGGCCAGCACGGCGCCGAGCGCCTCGTGGCGCAGCCCGTTGACGATCGCGGCGGGGATGCCGGCCGCCGTCGCCATCTCGGCGGCCACGACCTTGGAGCGCATGCCGCCGGAGCCGAGCGCCGAGGTCGAGTCGCCGATCGCGGCTTGGGACTCCAGCGTCGCGAAGTCGGTGATCTCGCGGACGATCGCGGCCTGCGGATCGCTGCGGGGGTCCGCGGTGTAGACGCCGTCGACACCGGTCAGCAGCAGCAAGCGGTCGGCCTCGACGAGGATCGCGACCTGCGCCGCGAGGAAGTCGTTGTCGCCAAAGGAGATCTCGTCGGTCGCCGTCGTGTCGTTCTCGTTGATGATCGGGACGACGCCCCAGTCCAGCAGCCGCCGCAGCGTCTGGCGCGCGTTGAGGTAGTGCGTGCGGTGGCTGAGGTCATAGAACGTCAGCAGCACCTGCGCCGCGGTGACGCCGCGAGCGGCGAGGAGCTCGTCGTAGAAGCGAAACAGCCGCCCCTGCCCCACCGCGCTGGCGGCCTGCAGGTCCTCGATCGCGCTCGGCCGGCCGACGATGCCCATCGTGTCCAGCCCGCGCACGATCGCGCCGCTGCTGACGATGACGACGTCGTCGCCGGCGCGCCGTCGCGTGGCGACCTCGTCGCAGATCGCGGCGAGCACCTCGGTGCGGAGCGTGCCGTCGTCACCGGCGGTGATGCCGGAGCCGAGCTTGATGACGTGGCGGGCCATGCGGCGCCGAAGACTACGACGGGTGGAGTTCAAACACGATGCCGCCGATTTCGACTCGACATCGGCGCCACCGTCATGACGGATCGAGCTCAAACACGACGCCGCCGATCTCGACATCGTCGCCTGGAGCGAAGCCTTCGGCCTCCAGCGCGCGGATGACGCCCATGCGGTGCAGGCGGCGCTCGACGTGCGCGAGCGCGTCCATGTTCTCCATGTCGTGGCGTGCGATGAGACGGTCGACGCCCTCGCCGGCCACGCGCCACAGACCGTCCTCGACCTGCTCGACCTCGAAGTCCTTGCTGCGCCGGCCCGCGGCCGGCCGGAAGACGCGGTGCTCCTCCAAGCTCTCACCCGCGTCGAGGCCAGGCGGCAGCGGCGCGTCGACCAGGACCGGCACGCGACGGAACAGCTCGGCCTTGAGCTCCTCGAGGCCCAGGCCCGTGGCCGAGGAGGTGATCAGCACCGGCGTCGCCTCGACCGGCTCCTCCCACTCCTCCAGCTCGGGCAGCTCGGCGGCGAAGCGCTCGCGCCAGACCTGCGCGGTGACCTCGGCCTCTTCAGGAGAGACGAGGTCGGCCTTGCTCAGGGCGAGGATCCGCGGCAGCGTCGCGAGCCGCCCGTCGTACTCGGCGAGCTCACGCTCAATCGTGGCGTAGTTCTCCTCCGGGTCGCTGCCGTCCAGCGGCGCGAGGTCGAGGACATGGACGAGGAGCCGCGTGCGCTCGACGTGGGCGAGGAACTCGTGGCCGAGGCCGGCGCCGTCGGAGGCGCCTTCGATGAGGCCCGGGATGTCGGCCAGCACGAGTTGGCGCTCGTCGCCGTCGAGCGTGCCGAGGATCGGCTCGAGCGTCGTGAAGGGGTAATTGGCGACCTTCGGCGCCGCGCGCGTCATCCGGCCCAACATGGAGGACTTGCCCGCGTTGGGAAGGCCGACGAGGCCGACGTCGGCCAGCAGCTTGAGCTGCAGGTCGAGCCAGCTCTCCGCGCCGTCCAGGCCGCGTTCGGCGAAGGTCGGCGACTGGTGCGTGGCGCCGGCGAACTTCTTGTTGCCGCGGCCGCCCGAGCCGCCCGCGGCGATGGTGATGCGCGTGCCGGGCACGACGAGATCGTGCAGGATCGTGCCTGTCTCGTCGATGACCTGCGTGCCCGGCGGCACGCGGACGATCAGATCCTCACCGTCGGCGCCATGGCGCTGGTTGCCCTCGCCGTGGCGGCCGCGCCCGGCCTTGTAGTGGGCCCGGCGCTTGAAGGACTGCAGGTCGCGGAACGAGTCGTCGCAGAGCAGGACGACGGCGCCGCCGTGTCCACCGTCTCCGCCATCGGGCCCGCCCTTGGGCACGTGCGCCTCCCGGCGGAAGCTCATGCAACCGTTCCCGCCACCGCCCGCCTGGACGAAGATGCGCGCCTTGTCGTACAGCATGTGTGCCTGAGAAGGTAGCCGGACGCGGCGCTGGCGGCCGGCCGGGTGGCAGCGTCAGTGCGCGGCGGGCTGGCCGGCTGCGGCCAACGCCGCGCGGGCAGCGCCCGCCACCGCATCGCGGTCATCGGGCGAGAGCTGCATCCACCGCACGCCCCGCACCGCACCCTCCAGCGCGAGTAGCGAGCACAGGCAGTCCTGCGACCCCACGGCGTTCATCCGCAGCCACGCTTCCTGGGCGCCGACATCGCGCAACGCCTCGACATCGGGCACGCCGACGGCGCGCAGATCATGCGCCAGCGCGGGACCGATGTTGACCACGTCCTCCAGGCGGTCGGACATGCGTCAAATGATACGTGTCATAGCGCGCGGGCGTCCACTCCGGCTGGGGGTGCGGGCGTCGATGGCAGGCAGTTCGCGGCGCTGGTCGTGCTGCACGGCGTGGTGTGTCGTCACCGAAGAGAGCGAGCGGGGCCGGTGGCGCGTGGCGTTGGCTCGTCGTCCGCTCGCGCCCGGGAAGGGCTGGGCCCGTTTGCCGCGATGGGCTCGCGCTCAACAGGCCCACCTCCACGCAGACGCCCCCGGCCACCGGTGGTGCGGTGCCGATCGCGCGGAACCCGCGTATATCGCGGGTTGTACGCGATCGACCAAACTGAACGACACCAAACCCGCGATATACGCGGGTTCGATGTCGTTGAGCGAGATTCGGGCCCGAATTGCCTGCCCGAGGCGCCAGCGGACGACCGACCCGACCGCGAAGCGCCTATCCCGCTCGCTCTCCTCGGTGCCGACAGACCCCGCCGCGCAGCACGACCAGCGCCGCGAACTGCGCGCCAGCAGCGCCCGCGCAACGCCGCCCTACGCCCCCGCGCTCTCCGCCCGCGACCGCGCCTCCGCAGCCGCCCGCGCCCCGGCGCGCGCCAGCGTCGTCGCGCTGATCACGGCGCCGATCGCCGCGAAGCCCGCGCCCACGAGGAAGGCCCGCTGGAAACCCTCGGTCAGCGCCACCTCGTGCGAGACGGTGCCCGCGACGTCGGCGGTGTGCTGCGTGGCGATCGTCGCCAGCAGCGCCAGGCCGATCGAGCCACCAACTTGGCGGAAGGTGTTGACCAGCCCGGACGCCAGCCCGGCCTCGGGCCCGCGCACCCCGGTCGTCGCCGCGATCGTCACCGACACGAACGCGCAGCCGAGGCCCGCAGCCGTCACGATCGACGGCCCAAGGACCTGCACCGCATAGCTGCCGTCGGCCGAGACGCGACTCAGCCCGAGCATCCCGAGCGCCAGCAGCACCATGCCGATCGTCAACACGACGCCGGCCCCCAGGCGACCGGTGAGCCTGCTGGCCACCTGCGAGGTGGCGATCAGCGCAAAGGTCATCGGCAGGAACGCCACGCCGGCCTCGATCGGGTCAAAGCCCTTGACCTGCTGCAGGTAGAGCGACATGAAGTACCACATGGCAAACGCCGAGGCACCGATGCAGAAGACCACCAGGTTGGCCGCCGTCACCGGGCGGTTGCGGAAGATCCGCAGCGGCACGAGCGGCGCGGTCGCCAAGCGGCCCTCGATCAACGTGAAGGTCGCCAGCAGCGCCAGCCCGAGCGCGATCGTCACCAGCGTGCGCGTCGAGCCCCAGCCGTGCGCGTCGGTCTCGACGATCCCGTAGGTCAGCACCACCAGGCCCGCGGTCACCGTCAGCGCGCCCGACAGGTCAAACGAACGCGCCGCGCCGACATCGCGCCGGGCACGGGTGACGACGCGCAGTCCGGCGATCGCCGCGACGATCCCGATCGGCACGTTGATCAGCAGGATCCAGCGCCACGACAGCGTCTGGGTCAGGATCCCGCCCAGCAGCGCGCCGGTCGCGCCACCGACCCCGCCCATCGCGCCCCAGAGCCCAAGCGCCCGGTTGCGCTCACCACCCTCGGTGAAGGTCGTCGTGAGGATCGACAACGTCGCCGGCGCGACAACCGCGCCACCGAGACCCTGGACCGCCCGCGCCGCGATCAGCTGCCCGTCGGTCTGCGCGATCCCGCCGAAGAGCGAGGCCAACGCGAACAGCAGCAACCCACCGGCGAAGACCTCACGCTGGCCGATCAGGTCCGCTGCACGCCCGCCGAGAAGCAGGAAGCCCGCGAACGTCAAGGTGTAGGCGTTGACCACCCACTGCAGTCCCGTGGCCGAGAAGCCGAGGTCGCTGCGGATCGACGGCAGCGCGACGTTGACGATCGCGACATCGAGGATGACCATGAACTGCGCCAGGCAGCAGAGGGTCAGGATCAGCGTTTTGTGGCGGGCGGCATCGGCGGAGCTCACACCCCACACTGTTGCACACGCAATCACCGCCTGCGCGCCCGCGTCCCAAGAACGACAACGGCCGGCGCATACGCGCCGGCCGCAGCCGATCAGTCTCTAAGGAAAGGGTAGCCGCTAGGCCGCGGCGTCCTCGTGCGGCAGCACCGACACGACGCGCCCGCGGCGGCCGGTCTTGAACTCGAGCGTGCCGGGCGCCTTGACGAACAGCGTGTCGTCCTTGCCCATGCCGACGCCCGCGCCCGCCTTGAAGCGCGAGCCGCGCTGGCGCACGATGATCTCGCCGCCGGTGACGACCTCGCCGGCGAACCTCTTGACGCCGAGGAACTGGGCGTTGGAGTCGCGGCCGTTCTTGGAGGAGCCGAGGCCCTTCTTATGTGCCATAAGTCGCTCAGCTCCCCTTCGAGATCTTGGTCACGCGGATGCGCGTGAGCTCCTGGCGGTGGCCCATCTTGCGACGGTAGCCCCGCTTGGGCTTGAACTTGTTGACGCGCAGCTTGGGGCCACGCAGGTGCTCGACCACCTCGGCGGCCACGGAGACCTTGCCCAGCTTGTCGCCGAACAGGGTGTCCTCCCCCGCGAACAGGAGGGGCTCGAGGTCGAGCTTGGCGCCGGCGTCGCCAGGCAGCCGCTCGACGAGGAGGGTCTGGCCCTCTTCGACGCGGTACTGCTTGCCGCCGGTCTTCACGATTGCGTACATGGTCTCTCGTTACTCCGAAGTCGCCTCGGCCTTGACAGCCGAACGGCGCCGTCCACCTCTGCGGCCGCGGCGCCTGGGCTTGGATTCTAGCGACTCACCGTCCTCCCCGCCTTCTTCCTCGCCGTTGTCGATCAGGGTGGCCACCGCGGCAGTTCGCCCGGCCTCCTCGATGCGCACGAGCTTCTTGGTTCCGACGAACCGCCCGCCGTTGACCACGGAGATGATGTAGCCGTCGATCTTGGCGACCGCGTCGTCGACCTCGTACATGTGCGGCTCGATGATGTTGACCAGGACCTCGTCGCCCTCCTTGAAGGGGATCGCGCGCTCCTCGATGTCCTGCGAGGCCCCTTCCTGGGTGATCGCGAAGTGGTCCAGCGGCAGGCCCTCAGAGCCCTCGAAGTGGAAGATCTTGCCGGTCTCGGCCTCCAGCGCGTGCAGCACGCGGGCGCCCTCCCCGGTGAACTTCGCGCTCACGCGCGGGTTGACCTGGACCAGGAACGCCTCGGTCCCGCGCTTGGCGCGCGCCGCGATCTCGCGCAGCTGGCGCTCGAACTCGATCGCGATCGTCTCCTCGGACTTGATGACGCCCTCGCCGTGACAGGTCGGGCACGGCCTGGACATGATCTCCCGGACGCCCTCGGTCACGTTCTGGCGCGTCATCTCGACGAGGCCGAGCTTGGAGATCTCGGCGGTGAACGTCTTGGTCCGGTCCTCGTCGAGCGCCTTGCGCAGCGTCTTCAGCACGGCCTCGCGGTTCTTGGCCCGCGCCATGTCGATGAAGTCGATGACGATGATCCCGCCGATGTCGCGCAGCCGCAGCTGCTGGACGACCTCGTCGGCGGCCTCCAGGTTGGTGCGCGTGATCGTGTCCTCCAGGCGCGCCTGCTTGCCGCGCCCGACGAACGACCCGGAGTTGACGTCGATGACCGTCAGCGCCTCGGCGTACTCGATCAACAGGTAGCCGCCGCTGGGGAGGTCGACGCGCTTGGACATCAGGCCGTCGATGACCTTCTCGACGTCCCAGGACTCAAAGAGCGGCTTGGACTCCTGCCAGAGCTCGACGCGGTCGACCAGCTCGGGCGCCGTGCGGCTGAAGAACGAGACGAGCCGGTGGAACTGCTGCTCGTCGTCGACGATCGCCTTCTCGAAGTCCGCGCTGAAGATGTCGCGCACGACGCGCACCGACAGGTCGGCCTCTTGGAAGACCATCTCGGGCGCGATGGTGTCGGCGACGCGCTTGTCGAGGACCTCGTGGAGCTTGAAGAGGTACTGCAGCTCGCGCTCGAAGTCCTGGCGCGTGGCGCCGTGAGCCGCGGTGCGGACGATCGCGCCGCCGCCCTTGAGGTCCAGGCCCTTGGCCTCGCGGCGCAGGCGGTCGCGCTCCTTGTCGTCGAGGCGCTTGGAGACGCCGACGCCCTCGCCGGTCGGGGTGTAGACCATGTAGCGACCGGCGATCGTCAGGTCCATCGACAGGCGCGCGCCCTTGGTCTTCAAGGGGTCCTTGACGACCTGGACGACGACCTCCTGACCGGGCTTCAAAAGCTCACCGATCGACTTGCCCTTGGAGCCGGCGCGCCCGCGGCGCGCGACCTCCACGCCGGGGATGACGATCTCGTCGACGTGCAGAAAGCCGTTCTTGTCGAGGCCGATGTCGACGAACGCGGCCTCCAGCCCGGGCAGGACGTTGTCGACCTTGCCCTTGTAGATGTTGCCGACGATGGAGCGGTTGCCGCGGCGCTCGAGGTAGAGCTCGGCGACGCGCCAGCCGTCGTTGGCGGCCTTTGTCCTGGGAGCGGCCTTGGTGGCAGAGGCGTTGCCGCTCGCGGCGGCGTTGCCCCCACGGCTTCGGTTCCGTCGCGGACTCGCGGCGGCCGGAGCTCCGGTGGCTTCCATCAACGCCACGCGGGTTTCCCCGCGGTCCACGCTGACGAGCACTTGCTTTCTCACGATAAGTAGGTCCTTACCAATTCAGTGGCCCATGATGCGGCCCTTCGTCGCAGCCGACGCACGTCCTTGGACGTAGATCGCCTGGAGAAGGCCGATGGCCAAGAGGGTGGACACCACCGAAGAGCCGCCGTAACTCATAAGCGGCAGCGGGATTCCGGTGATGGGCATGATCCCGAGGGCCATGCCAACGTTCACGAAGACCTGGAAGAGCAGCATCGCGACGATGCCGCCGGCGACCAGCGCGCCGAACAGGTCCTTCGCCATGGTCAAGATCCGCAGCCCGCGCCAGATCAACAGCGCGTAGAGGGATAAGACCAGGGCGGCGCCGACGAAGCCCCAGCGTTCACCGACAACGGCGCTGATGAAGTCGGTGTGGTGCTCGGGCAGGAAGTTCAGTTTCGTCTGGGTCGCCCGTTCGCCGCGCCCGGTCTTCTGACCGGAGCCGAAGGCGATGATGGATTGGTTCTGCTGGTAGCCCGCCCGATTCGTATCGGCAGACGGGTGAAGGAACGACGTCAGTCGATCCTCCTGGTACCCGTGCAGCACCGAGACTCCCGCGGCGGGTGCGGCGACCAGCACGATGCTGATCGCCACCGCGCCAAGCGCGATGAGCGCCAGGAAGTGCCGTGCCGGGGTACCGGCGAAGTAGAGGATGGCCAGCGCGATCGCGCCGTAGACCAGGCTGGAGCCGAGGTCGGGCTGGACCATCACGAAGGCGGCCGGGATCAGCGCGAGCAGCATGATCCGGGCGGTGGTGTCGCGCTCCTGCAGGCGCCGGCCGCGGTCGGCGGCAAAGCCCGCCAGCACGACCACGATCAGGACCTTGCCGAGCTCGGAGGCCTGGAACTGGAAAGGACCGAGCGCGATCGAGCGCTGCGCGCCCTTGGCGACCGACCCGATGAGCTTGACCGCGAAGATCGAGGCCATCAGGAAGCCGTAGATCCACCAGCGGGCGACGCGCAGCCGGGAGTAGTCGAACTTGATGAGCGCGAGCGAGAGCACGCCGCCGACGGCGAAGAAGATCGCCTGGCGCTTGAAGTAGTACGTCGGGTCCCCGGTGATGTCGTCGGCGGTCGACGAGCGGATCGCCACCAGCGAGCAGGCGGCGAGGCCGATGACGCCGAGGATCAGCACCAGGTCAAACGGCAGCGCCATGCCCTGCGGGCGGGCGCGATCGCGCGGCGGCGCGTCGTCGATGTCGCGCAGCGGTGTCGAGGCAGCGCTCATCGGTCGTTCGAGCTTCCGCGCACCAGCTTGGACGTGACGCCGAACCACTTGGACATGATCAGGCGCACCGCGGGCGCGGCGGCTTCGGCGCCGAACCCGCCGCCCTCGATCGTGCAGACGACGAGGATCGGCCGGTTGGTCGGCGACCCGTCATAGGAGTAGCCCACGTACCAGGACTGGTCGGCCTGGCCGTTGCGTTCGGCCGTGCCGGTCTTGCCGAAGATGGGGTACTTGGTCCGCGGCCAGCCCTGGTCCCAGACCGCCTTCGAGGTGCCGCCGTTCTCGTTGGCGGCCGCGTGCAGGCCGTTCATGATCGTGGTGCGCCAGGCCGGATCGATCCGGATGCCGCGCCGGGAGGGCTTGTCGATCTTGGTGACGATCCCACGGCTGTCCTCGACCTGCGCGCCGAGGTGCGGCGTGGGGACGCGGCCGCCGTTGACGATCGTCGAGTAGGCGACGGCCATCTGCAGCGGCGTGGCCTCCAGGCCGCCCTGGCCGACGGCGAAGTTCTCGTTGTCGCCCGGGTTCCAGAGCGCGTTGCCGCTGCCGATCTGGCAGTTGCCCTTCGGGTGCTTGCGGACGCAGGCCTGCTGCAGCTCGTTGATGCGCCGGACCTCGGACGGGCTCGGGATCAGGCCCGAGCGCTCGCCCGGCAGATCGATCCCCGACTTGCGCGCGACGCCGAGCTTGTGGGCCCACTTCTGCAGGTTGAGCGTGCCCTTCTCGTAGAGCTTCTTGCCCAAGTTGTAGTAGTACGTGTCGGACGAGACGCGCAGCGCGTCGACCATCGCGATCGGGCCGTATGGCGTCTTGTTGGTGTTGCACGCCACGTCGATGTCCTTGCGCGCGCCGGTCTGGTAGCAGCCCGTGTCGGTGAAGACGGTCGACGTGCTGATGACCCCGGCGTCGAGCGCGGCCAGCGACGTGATCGGCTTGAAGATCGAGCCGGTCGGATAGGCGCTCTCGTCCGCGCGGTTGATCAGCGGGAAGCTCGTGCTCGCGTCGATGAACTTGGCCTTGTAGGCCTTGGTCGTCGAGTAGCGGCCAGGGGCGGCGTCGCGCGGGTTGTAGCTCGGGCTCGAGCCCATCGCGTAGACCGCGCCGGTGTCGGGGTTGAGCGCGACGAAGGCGCCCGGCTTGCCGCCGCCCGCCTGCCTGAGCGCCGCCTCGCCGGCATCCTGGACGTCCTTGCGGAGCGTCAGCATGAGCTGCTCGCCGGCCTTCGGCGCCACGGCGGTGGCCGCCTGGCTGCGCTCGCCCGCGGCGTTGACCTCGATGCGGTAGCGGCCGTCGGTGCCGCGCAGGAAGTTGTCGTAGGTGTACTCCAGCCCGCTCTGGCCGACGTCGGTGCCCGCCACGACGCCCTTGAACTTCTTGGACGCCAGCTCGGTGCCGTTGATCTGGCCGATCGTGCCGAGCACCTGGGCCGCCATGTCGTGGTTGGGATAGGTGCGCTCGTAGACCGAGTCGACCGTCACCCCCGGGAACGCGTCGGGCCGCTCCTCGATGAAGTTGCGCTGCGGCGCCGGCACGTCGCTGCGGATGCGCACGTTGGCGTAGGGCACCTGCACGATGCCGTCGACCACGCGGTCGTTGATCGTCTTGGCCGACATCTGCAGGACGGTCGCCAAGCGCCGGTAGCGCATAAGCAGGTCCCCACCGGCCCTCGGTCGCGCGGGCGCGGGCGGCAGCTTTGCGGCCTTGGCCCGTTGCTTCTTGCTGAGCTTGGCCAGGCGCCTGTCGTACTGCTTCTTGCGCAGCGCCCAGCGGCCGGCCGCCTGCCCGTAGGCCGAGATCGCCTCGCGCGTCGTGGCCGGGATGCTCGCGGGGTTGATCGCCACGACGGTCGCCTTGCGGTTGTCGACGAGCGTCACCTTGTTGGCGTCCAGGATCTGGCCGCGGGGCGCCGCGATGCGCTCGGTCCGCACGCGGTTCTCCCGCGCCTGGGCGAGGTACTTGTCGCCATCGAGGACCTGCAGGTACCAGAGGCGAAAGAAGATGATCCCGAACAGCACGAAGGCGACGACGCCCGCGCCCGCGACGCGAATCGCGAGCTGCGGCGTGATCGGCGGGCGCCGGTCGTTGGCGGGATCGAGCGGCATCAGGCGCGCGTCAGCGGCGAGAGACCGCCCGTGGTGTAGGCGCGACGGCGGCGACGGCGCCGCGGATCCTCCGGCAGGACCGGCCCGAGCCAGCGGCGCACGAGCGCGAAGACCGGCAGCGAGATGATCGCGTTGAGGATGATCGTCGCCAGGATCACGCGTAGCAGCAAGAAGCTGACCGGCGTGTCGTTGCCGAGCATGAAGCTCATCAGGCCGTAGCCGAAGGTCGAGATCGCGGTCGCCAGGGCGCCGACGATCATCGGCACCACGACCGCCTGGGGATCGCGCAGCTCGCGCAGGCGGCCGGCCCCGTAGCCGACGAGCACGAACACGAAGCTCGTGAGGCCCATCGTCTGCAGCAGCGCCGCATCGAAGAACAGGCCGACCGAGAATCCGAAGATCGCACCGGTGATCGAGCCGCAGAGCAGGCCGACGCCGGCGACGACGAGCGGCGTGAGGTCGGCGCTCGCGCCGAAGATCACGATCTGCGACACCGCGGCGACCTGGAGCAGGACGACGCCGAGCCCGAGGAGGACGATGCGCAGCAGGAGCTTTGGCGTGACGGCGGGCATCAGCGGTTGTCGTTCACCCGCTTGGTGAGGACCTGGACGTAGTCGACGTGGCGGGTGTCGACGAAGAGCCGGAGGTGCGGGGTCTGCTCGGAGGTCCCGGCGTTGGCGACGCGGGTGACGCGGCCGATCTGCAGGTCGGGCGGGAAGAGCGACGGGAGGTCGGTGCGGGTGGAGACCGTCCCCTGCGTGACGATCACGGCGTTGTCGGCCACGGTGTCGGTCTTGGCGACCGACTCCATGATCAGGTCGCGCGGGTTGCCGGGACTGGGCTTGACGACGCCCGTGGCCTCCTCGTCGGCGGTCTTGGCCGGCACGGCCACCGAGGAGTCGGTGATGAGCCGGACGACGGCCGCATCCCCGGTGGCGCTGTCGACGACGCCGATCAGCCCGCGGTCGTCCTGGCCGCTGCCGTCGGAGGCGATCACGGGCATGTTGGCGCGGATGCCCGACGAGGTGCCCTTGGAGATCGTGATCCGTGCGTACCAGAGCGTGGGCGAGCGGACGAGCACCCGCGCCGTGACCGGCTGGTAGGGCGAGAGGTCGACCGGGGTCTTGTCGAGGCTCAGCAGCCCCCGGAGCTTCTCATTCTCAGCGGCGGCTCGCTGGTTGTGAATCGCCTGGGTGCGCCACCGGTCACGATCCGTGCGTGCGTTCTTGAGGTCGCCCTTGGCCGAGACGGTGTCCCCCACCCACCCGAAGAGATCGCGCACGGGCTTGAGCGCGCGGCTGGCCCCTTCCTGGATCGGAGACACGACCTCGAGGATGCCGCGCTGCACGTTGTGCAGCGCGCCCCCGGCGGGCTCGCGGAAATAGGCGGTGAGGAGGATCAGGGAGCTGGCGACGAGCAGCCCGAGAACTGCGCGTCGTCGGCGAACCGTCTTGTCGTACATGTTGTACGCGACTCCAAAGCTTGGTCTCCGGGCGCGGCGCTAACGCGGCCTGCGCCGGTTCCTTGAATGCTTGTTGGTCCGGTGAATGACCTCGAACTCCTCGAGCGAGCGGCCGGAGCCCACCGCCACGCAGGTCAGCGGTGACTCGGCCAGATGGGACGGCATCTGCGTCTCCTCCCGCAGGCGCTCATCGAGCCCCTGCAAGAGCGAGCCGCCGCCCGCGAGCATGATGCCGCGATCCATGATGTCGGATGCGAGCTCCGGAGGGGTCCGGTCCAGCGTCTCCTTGACCGCGTCGATGATCTGCGACAGCGGCTCTTCGAGCGCCTGGCGGATCTCCTCGCTGGTCAACACGACGGTCTTCGGCAGGCCGGAGACCATGTCGCGGCCGCGGATCTCGGCCTGGACCTCTTCCTCCATCGGATAGGCCGAGCCGATCTCCAGCTTGACCTCTTCGGCCGTCTGCTGGCCGATCAGCAGCTTGTACTCGCGCTTGGCGTAATTGATGATCGCTTCGTCGAGCTCGTCGCCACCCACGCGGATGGACTGCGAGACGACGATGCCGCCCAGCGAGATCACGGCGACCTCGGAGGTGCCGCCGCCGATGTCGACGATCATCGAGCCCGTGGGCTCGCCGACCGGCAGTCCGGCCCCGATCGCGGCGGCCATCGGCTCCTCGATCAGGTAGGCCTGGCGGGCGCCGGCCGAGAGGCAAGCCTCTTCCACCGCGCGCTTTTCGACACCGGTCACGCCGCTGGGAACACAGACGACGACGCGGGGATGCGCCCAACGGTTCTGGTGCACCTTCTGGATGAAGTGACGGAGCATCTCTTCCGTCACGTCAAAGTCGGCGATGACGCCGTCCTTGAGCGGGCGGATCGCCTGGATCGTGCCGGGCGTGCGGCCGAGCATGCGCTTGGCCTCGATGCCCACGGCGTGGACCTCGCCAGTTCGTGAGTCGATCGCGACGACCGAGGGTTCGCTGAGCACAATGCCGCGGCCACGCACATAGACGAGCGTGTTCGCGGTGCCCAGGTCGACCGCCATGTCGCGGCCACCGAAGCCGGTGAGGTAGCTGAAGAAGCCCATGCCGGAGAGAGCGGACCGCCCGTTTGACTGCGTGCGCCCCGCGGATGCGGGGCGGACGGACGGGCCACGCGGCGCAGTGTAGCGGAGGGGCGGCCGGAGCCCTGTGGTGCGAATGCCACATTGCAGCGGCGAAAACGCTGCAAAACGCACGTGCGTCGTTACGGAGAGCTCTCCATTCAGGCTCAGGCTGAGGGTGAGGCTTGTCCGGGCGCCGATCGCGGGCGCCGCCGGGTGGCGACGGCGCCCGCGAGTCGATCCCTCAGGCTCAGCCTGCGCCGAGCGCGCTCACCGCGTCCTTGACGAGCGTCGCCCGCGTGTCGGCCCCGGTCACGCCCTCGAGGCCGAAGCCCCAGTAGATCGTGTCCTTGGTCGCCACGCCCGGACCGTCGACGTAGCCGACCGATGTCGTCGAGATCCAGTCGTTGGCGTTGCCGCCGCTGCCCTCGGGGGCACCGGGGACGTCCCAGCCGCCGAGGCCGTCCTCGAAGGACGTCTCGGCCAGCGTGGCGCCGTCGGCCGTGATCTTCGTGTCGTCCACGAACACGCCGAGGCCCTGGAAGCCCTCGTCGCTGATGTAGGTGATCGACAGCTCGACCTGCTTGCCCGCGTAGGCGCTGAGGTCGAACTTGAAGGGCACAAAGCCGCCGGAGTTGCCGTTGGCCGCGTTGAACGTGCCCGTCGTCCCGCCGTTGTCGCACGTCGCGTCGCCGGCCCCGGGACTGCTCTCGGGATGCAGCGTCACGTAGTGCTCCATGAACGGATGTTCGTCGGTGATCGGGATCTGCGGACAGCTGGCGTCCGTCGACAGGTCGTCGGACGTGTGCCCGTTGACGTCGGGCAGCGTCGTCCAGTCATCCTGGCCCACGGTGTGGGCCTCGACCACGAGGTAGTCCCAGCCGGGCTCGGTGTCGTAAGACGCCGTGAACGACAGGTCCGCCGCCGTCTTGCCGGTCAGGTCGATCGTTCGCGACAGCCGCTTGTAGCTGTCATCGGCCGCCTGGGAGAACGCGTAGTGCGTGCCCGTCGGCGGATCGAACGACGGCGGGCGGTCGAACTTGACCGCCTGGCGGCTGTCGAACTGCGGGTAGGTCGCCGTCGGCAGGATGCTCGACGTGGTCAGGAACGAGTAGATGTTGTCCTGGTTCTTGGCCGAATCGTCGCCGTTGACCGTGAACTCCGCGGTGCCAAACGGCGCACCGGCCTCTTGGAACGGCAGCGCCGCCGCCGCGTCGGTGTCGGCCGCCGCCGTCACGGGCAGATAGGCCCCGAGCCAGTACTGCTGGAAGTCGTTGGACTCCACGACGCAGTTGAAGTTCTGGCCCGGCGGGTCGTCGTTGCCGCTGGGGTCGGCCTGGTTGCTCTTGCAGAACGGGTTCGGCGGAGCGCCGAGCGGGTTGAACAGGAACTGGTCCCAGCCGCCCTGCAGGGCGAACTTGCCGGCCACGAGCGCCTTGCCGCCGTCGTTGAGGTAGTCGCGGACGCCGAGGATCTCGTCGTCGGCGAGCCTGGACGTGCCGGTGGCGCCCGGCTGGCCGGGCTCACGGACGTACAGGTCCTCCCCGGTCTCCCAGATCACGGCCTTGTAGTGCGACAGGACGCCGAGCGCCGAGGCCGCGGTGCGGCCGTTGGCATCGACGTCATAGGTGTCGTACGGGATGCCGGCCGTCGTCAGCGCCTGGGCATAGTCGTCTTGATAGAGCGGGCCCGCGTACGGCGTGCCGTCCAGGTCGTCGCTGTTGCCGGTGTAGTCCTCGGCGACCATCAACAGGACCTTGTTGTTGGTGTTGGACTTCAACGTGTAGGTGAACGGGTCCGACGTCTTGTTGCCACGGCCGAACCACACCTTGACGGTGTCCCCCGGCTGGGCTCCGCTGACCTGCCCGCGGAGGCGGTGGTAGTAGGTGCCGGGCTTGCCGTAGCGCTCGCCGCCGGCGTATTCGCCGAGGCCGCCACGCTGGACGCGCCCGCCGTTGACCTGCCAGAACACCTTGACGTCACCGAGCGAGCGCTTGGCGTTGACCTCGACGGTCTGCGGGTCGCCGTGCGAGATCGAGAACGTCGTCGGCACGAAGTCCGGCGCCGTGTTGCCCAGGTGGGACTTGGGCTGGTCGGGCCGTGCCGCCGACTTGGCCAGGTCGAGGGCGAAGTCCAGGTTCTTCTGGAACTCGGCCTGGACGGCCGTCTCGTCGTCCTGGAACACGAAGCCGCCGGGCGGCAGCGAGTCGGGGCCGTCGACCGTGCCGCCGACCCCGTCGCCGGAGCCGCCGTCGAGCTCGACCGTGTAGGCCTGCGTGCCCCAGTTGTTGTAGGCGTCGCCGGTGACGTCGCCGTTGGTGGTGTAGAGCTCAGCCGAGACGTCGGGATCGAAGCCTTCAACGGCCGGATGGTCGTCGTCGCCGGCCAGCGCCTTCATCAGCGGCGCGTCGGTCGCCTCGGTCTCGACCTGCCAGCCCTCCGGGTACAGGATCAGCTGCGCGAAGGAGTGGTAGTCGATGAGGAACTTCGGCTTGAGGCGCTGATGGAGCTTGCGCGAGGCCTGGACCTCGGGCTCAGAGCCGGGCCCGGAACCGTGGTAGGTCTCGTTGGCCGGATCGTCAGAGGCGCCCTCGAGGTCGTAGTTCCACTTCTCGGGCCAGTTGCGGTTGGTGTCGACCCCGTCGTGGGCGGGGTCGATCACGCCGTCGCCGTTGACGTCGCGCAGGTTCTTGCGCCACAGGCGCGTGCCCTTGGCGGTGAAGGTGTAGTCGTAGCCGTCGGGGTTCATCATGGGGATGAACCAGACCTCGTTGGTGCGCAAGAGTTGCTTGATGTCGCGGTCGCGGCGGTGGTCGATGAACCACGAGAAGAGGCGGCGGTTGACCTCGGCCGAGATCCACTCGCGCGCGTGCTGGGTGGACTCGAAGAGCGTGACCGGCTTGGCGCCGTCACGGGTGTGCTTCGCGCCTTCGGTGATCTTGTAGGCCTTGATCGGCTGCCCGAGGACGGACTGCCCGATCGTCTCCTCCTTGACGATCTCCGGGTAGCGCGAGGCAAGGTCCTGGTACCACTTCTTGAGCGGCACGTTGGGTGTCGCGCAGCGGTCCGGGCAGGGCGCCGGCTTCAGGCTCCAGGGCCGGAAGACGTCGTAGCCGTGGGTCGGATCGGTCAGCGGCGACGGCGGTGCGGCCATCGCACGGGCTTCGGAGAGCGCCTCCACGGTGGCGCCCTTGTCGCGCAAGGACTGCGCTTGGGCGGGCGTGGCGACGATGCCGAGCTTGCCGGTCTTGCCGATGGCCTTGACCTCGTTCAGGTCGTAGCCGGCGCGCGCGAGCTGGTCGGTCGTGACACGACCGCTCACGGCGTACTGGTTGAGCGGCTCGACCGTACGGTCGGCAGCGTGCGCGGCGCCGGCCCCGAGGACCGTCGACGCCGCAACGCCCGCGAGCAGGGCGCGGGCCGTTCTGGTGATCTGCATGGAACCTCCCTGGGGGCCGACACGACCCCGCGTTCGCATGATGGACGCGCGCGCTCACCCCTGAACCACGCACGAGTTGTTGGCGTCGACTCTATGGTCCTCTCACCGGACCACGCAAGGTCTGGAGAGCAACGTTGTCCGATGTGGCATGCAAACGTGACAAGAGGTCTGACCGAGGTGTGGAAGATCGAGCCCTAGGTGCGAGATCGGTCGAGCGCCACGCCCGTCTCAGGGGTATGCGCTCTCGACTGCTGCTCTTGCTCTTGGCCCTGACGGCCCTTGGCGTCGCCCCCATACCCACGGCCGGCGCGGCTGACACCCACGCGCCCAAGGGCGCGCGCCTGGACTGGCTGCCGACCGACACGTGGGTCATGTCGGGCTGGATGCCGTTTGACGAGGCGCGCCTGGATGTCGTGGTCAAGACCGACCACGACGAGCTCGCCACCTGGCTGGATGATCACCGCACGCTGCTGGCGCTGGCGCGCAAGCACGGTGTTGGCGGCAGCGCCGCGCAGTTGGCCCATACGTTGGTCGCGCCACGGCTGGCGCAGGTGCGGCCGGCGATGCGGCCGGTGCTGGAGCGCCGCGCGCAGACGATGCTGACCCAGGCGCATCTCAGCCGCCATGTGATCTTCCACGTCTTCCACACGCCGGCGATTCCGCGCAACGCCCGCGCGATCTTCGGCGTCTCCCCCGGCCGTTTCCGCGCGCTGCGCAACAGCGCGATGACGCCGCTGGCGATCGGCGCGCGTGGCGGGCGCAGCGCCGCCCATGTGCGCGGCGCGCTCTGGGCGCTGCTGGTCGCCCGCGCAGATCGCGGCGTGCGCGGTGGCGCGATGAGCCGCGCCGAGGCTCGCTATCTGCTTGCCGAACAGAGGGAGCAACTGCCGGTTTACGTGGGCCGCGCGTTCCGGACGCCCGAGCAGCAGGTGGCGTTTTTGTGCCGGGTGCATTGAGGTTGCGGGTGCTGTCGTCGGTGGCGATTCAGTGCAAGCGCTGGTCTGAGCGCGCGACGTGGTTTGTTTGGCGGCGAGGAGTGAGCGGGGTTGGCGCGTCGGGGCGCTGGCTCGTCGTCCGCAACGCTCGCGGGCGGCGATTCGGTCCGTGTCGTCTCACCCCCACATGTGAGGGGTAGGACGACACGGACTTCGAGCAACCGCGATGAGACGCACGGAACCCGCGATATCCGCGGGCTACGCGCGATCGACTCCGCGACACAAGGGTGGGCCTGTTTGCGGACTCATACCGGCCGCAAGGGGACCCACCCCGCTCGCGGCAACCGGCAGTCGACCGTCGTGGGCCCGTGAGCGGACGTATGACGTCCGCAGACAGGCCCACCCTCCGCCGGGGCGACGGCGGACGACGAGCCAGCGCCCCGAGGTGCCAGCCCCGCTCACTCCTTCGCCGCCAAACAGACCGCATCGCGCGCCCAGACCAGCGCCCGCGCTGAATCCAGATGGCGCCCGCGCCGCGCCGACCTAAGCGGTGCGCGCGGCGAAGTCGCGCATGAGCTGCGGCTCCAGCGCCAGCAGCGCCGCCACCGGGAGGCCGACGACGTTGAGGTAGTCGCCCTCGATGCGGCTGACGAGCACGGCGCCGCGACCTTGGATCGCGTAGCCGCCGGCGCGGCCCTCCCACTCGCGGGTGGCCAGGTACCAGTCGATGGTCGACTCGTCGAGCGCGCGGAAGGTCACCAACGTGATCTCGGTGGCCTCGCGAACCTCGCCGTCCTGCACGAGCGCCAGGCCGCTGACGACCTCGTGCGTGCGCCCGGAGAGATGACGCAGCGTGTCGCGCGCGGCCGTCTCGTCGGGCGGCTTGCCCCAGATCTGCTCGCCGGTGGCGACCAGCGTGTCGCAGCCGATGACCAGCTCGTCGATGCCGTCACCAGCCACCGCCAGCGCCTTGCGTCGCGCGTTCTCGGCCGCCACGACGACCGGCGGCCCGGCTTCCTGCTCAGCGACGTCGGAGACATGGACCTCGAAGGCGAGGCCCAGGTCACCGAGGATCGCGCGCCGTTGCGGCGAGCCGCTGGCCAGGACGAGGCGGATTACAGCTCCGGGAACCAGATCCCGATCTCGCGCTCAGCCGACTCATCGGAGTCCGAGCCGTGCACGAGGTTCTGGCCGACCTCGATCGCGAAGTCGCCGCGGATCGAGCCGGTGTTGGCCTCGAGCGGGTTGGTCGCGCCGATCAGCTGGCGCGAGGCCTTGACGACGCCGTCGCCCTCGAGCACAGCCGCGACCAGCGGCGCGCTGGTGATGAAGTCGACGAGCTCGCCGAAGAACGGGCGTTCGGCATGCTCGGCGTAGTGGGTCTCAGCGGTCTCGCGCGGGGTCTGCACGAGTTTGAGGGCGGCGATCGTGAGGCCCTTGCGCTCAAAGCGCGCGAGGATCTCGCCGGTGAGGCCACGCGCGAACGCGTCGGGCTTGACGAGGATGAGGGTCCGGGACACGGACGGGCTCCTTGGGAGTCGGGATTCGGGAACTGCGAGGAAGCGACCGGGGACTCTACGAGCCCGGCTCGCTGACCGCCGCCTGCTCGAGGTCGGCGGTGGGACGCCGGCGGCGGCGCCGGGGCGGCGGCGTGACGCCGGGGATCTCGGCCTCGCAGTACGGGCAGATCTTCCAGCTTGGATCGAGCGGCTTGGCACAGGTGCCGCACGGGTCCTTGAGCTTGCGCAGGCAGTGCGGGCAGCGCAGGAAGTCGTCCTTGACCTCGTTGTCGCAGTGCGGGCAGATCAGGTAGCCGGCGCCGTGCAGCCTCGCCTCGGCGGCCTGCATCTCCAGCTCACGCTCGCGGACGTCGTCCAGGAACTCGGGCGGCCGGACGATCATGTAGACGATCGTCCCCACGAACGGAAACAGCGCGGCGATCGTCGCGCAGCCGATCAACATCGGATCCTCGATACGCCGCCGCGCATCGGCGAACGTGTAGTAGATCAACGCCACGTAGATGACGACGAGGAAGAGGACGAGCAGCTTGACGGCCGTGTTGAGGCCAGAGCTGTCGATCCCGAAGACCGCTTCGATCGGCATGTGCCTTCAAATCCTAGAGAACGCGGCGGCTTGCGGCGCGGTCAAGCCGTTGCGATCAGACGCTCATCGGCGACGCGCGCGCGACCGAACAGCGCCTCGACCTCTTCCACGGCCTTCTCGACGCGCCCGAGCTCGGCGTTCAGCTCGGTCCGCCGGGCGCGCAGCGCGGCTGCTTCCACGCTCGGCCCGTGCGCGGCCGCCGAGTCGCGGAGCTCGCGCTGGAGCTCGGAGAGACGCGTGTGGAGACGAGCGACGGCGCCGCGGTCAAGCTCGTACACGCCGGGCTGGGTGCTCTTGCTCACCGCCGGCGAGCGGCTGAGCTGGGTGAGGAACGTGGCGAGCGGATCCTTGCCGGCAACGGCGAAGCCCGCGTCCTGCAGCAGCCCGTACCACTCCCGGTAGTGCAACGCCTCGGGACGATCGGGATGGGCGAGCAGCACCCGCACGGCTTCACGGCGGATGTCGGGGCCTCGCAATACCGGCAGCGCGCGCTGCTCATCGCCGGAGGTCCGCCGTGCCAACGCTTCTCCCGTCTCGGGCTGGGGGCCGGCCGTCGGTCCGACGAGGCGGTCCAGCAGCGTCTGGCGCTCGTCGACCTCCTCCAAGGAGCCATCGATGCGCTCGAGCTCGGTACGCAAGCTCTCACGAGCGTTGAGGAGCTCGCGGCGATGGCGCGCGAGCTGCTCGCGCTCGGCCTTCGCGGCCTTGAGCAGACGGAGAGATGGGGTGGGCGTCGGAGGGACCATCGAAGCGACGGAGGTGGTTCTACAGGTCGCGAGCAGGATCGTCTGTGGACAAGCTGTTCATATGTGAGCACGCGTAGCGACTCGGGCTTACGTAGCTGTGGATAACCGTGCGGACAACTGCTGGAAGTCGCCGCAAAGTGCAGGTCAAAACGGCGGAAGCCCACGATGTGGACGAGATACAGAAGGTGCCGCAGAGCTCAGCGGGACGCGGGTTCCGTCCGAGCCGGAAGCCAAAGTCTTCTCTACATCAATCTGCGTAGCGCTCAAAGGACACCTCACATGCCCCGTCATATCGCCCATCGCGTCGCCCATCCAGACGGCCCTGACCCCCGGCCCAAGCGTCACCGGGCAGCCCGCCCGCTGCCGCTGCTGGGCACCGTGCCCGACGAGCGCACCGCCGAGGCCATGGACGACGAGCACGCAGCCGAGCAACTCATCGCCGACCTGCTCGCGCTGGAGGACGCTGGGCTCATCGAGACCGTCGAGCTCGAGGGCGCTCTCCGCTACGCGCCGACCGCTCCCGACGACCCCGACGCGGAGACCTAGAGAAACAGACGGCCGAAGCCGTAGCCGATGCCGAAGAAGATCAAGATGACCAGCGCGACGCTGAGCGCGACGACCGCGATCATGACGCCGACCCGGGGGCCGTCTTCCTCGTCGTTCACAGGGTGCTCCGGGCCGCGCCGGCGGGGCGCAGCAGGTCGGCGATGAGGTAGATCGAGCCGGTGGCGAGCGCGACGCCGTCGGGGCCGGCCAGCGTGCGGGCGCGCTCCAGCGCGGCGCGGGCCTCGCCGACGATCTCCACCGCGCCGGTGTAGCCGAGCTGGTGGCAGAGCGAGGCAAGCGTCGCCGGCGGCAGCGCCCGCGGCGTCTGCGCACGCGTCGTGACGACCGCGTCGCAGAGCGGCAGCAGCGTGCGCAGCATCCCGGTCGCGTCCTTGTCGTCGAGGACGGCGAGGCACGCAACGAGGCGGCGGCCGGCGACGAAGCCAGTGAGCGCTTCGGCGAGCGCGGTCAGCCCGCCGGGGTTGTGGGCGCCGTCGAGGACGGTGTCCGGATTGCTCGCCACCACCTCGAAGCGCCCCGGCACCAGTGTTGACGCCGCCGCCGCGCGCACGGCGGCATCGTCGAGCGGACGGCCAAGCGTCCCCAGGTAGGCCCGCGCCGCCTCGATCGCCAGCGTGAAGTTGCGCCGCTGAAACGGCCCGCGGGCCAGGATCTCCAGCCCCGCGCCGGGATCGGTCGGCGCCACGCGCAGCGTGGCATGGCGCTCGCGCGCGGTCTGCTGCGCCAGCGCCAGCGCGTCGGGGTGGAGATCGGTACCGACGATAAGGGTCGCGAAGTTCTCCACGACATCGAGCTTCTCGGTGGCGATGTCGGCGACGGTCGGGCCGAGCCAGCGCGTGTGCTCGAGGCCGACGTTGGTGAGCACGGCAACCGACGACGGCAGGACGTTGGTGGCGTCGAAGCGCCCACCGAGCCCCGCTTCGACCACGGCCACATCGACGCTCGCACGCGCGAAGCAATCCAGCGCGGCCGCGGTCAGCAGCTCGAACTGCGTCACGTGGTCGTCGCTGGGCGCCGTGCGGTCGACCTTCTCGGCGGCCGCCGCCGCACGCTGGATCGCGGCGGCGAACTCCGCGCCCGAGACGTCGGCGTCGTCGATCCGCACGCGCTCGGCGAAGGAGACGAGGTGCGGCGACAGGTAGGAGCCGACGCACAGCCCGTGGCGGCGCAGGATGGCCGCGGTCATCCGGACCGTCGAGGATTTGCCATTGGTCCCGACCACCTGGATCGAGGCGAACTGCTCTTGGGGCGAGCCGAGCGCCGTGAGCAGGCGGCGCATCCGGTCCAGCCCGAAGCGCATGCCGAAGAGCTCCAGCGAGAGCAGGAGCCGCTCGGCGTCCTCCAAGCGCATGGCCGAATCGCGCCCCCGAGCCATCTACAACGCCTCGAGCTCCGCCTTGAGCCGGGCGAGCTTCTCGCGCTCGGCGGCCACGACGGCGTCGGGGGCCTTGTCGACGAAGCCCGGGTTGTTCAACTTGCCCTCGGCGCGCGCGATCTCGGCCGCCAGAGACTTCCGCGCGGCCGCCACCTTCGCGGCAGCCTCGGCAGGGTCGACACCCTCCAGCAGCTCGACCTGGCAGCCGCGGACCGGGATGACGGTGACCGGTGAGCGGTCGTCGTCGGTGACAGGCGTGAGGCGGGCGAGGCGGGCGACCAGCGCGACAAGATCATCATCAAGGCCGTCAATCCGCGCCGCCAGGAACGCGCCGGGCTTGACGCCCCCGGCATCGCGCCAGGAGCGCACGGCCTGGACCGTGGCGATGACGCGCTCGATGTCGCCTTCGGCCTCGGGGTCACGCGGCGCCACGACGTCGCCGGCCACGTGCGCGGCCAGCAGGCCCTCGCCGCCGACGTGCGGCCACAGCTCCTCGGTGACGAACGGGATGATTGGATGGGCGAGGACGACCGTCTCGCGCAGCACGTGCAGCAGATGCGCGCTCAACTTGTCGTCGAACTCGCGGCCCTTGATCAGCTCCAGGTACCAGTCGCACAGCTCGCCGTAGACGAAGTCATACAACCCGAGGGCGGCCTTGGAGAAGTCGAAGGTCTCGACGCGCGCGGCGAAGTCGGCGCGGGCAGCGCCGAGGCGGCTGAGGATCCAACGGTCTTCCACCGTCTGTGGCGCGGCAGCAGGCGCCGTCCCCTCGGCGGCGTTGGTGATCACAAAGCGCGTCGCGTTGAAGAGCTTGTTGGCCAGCGCCTGGCCCTGAGCCACCTTCTCCTCGCTGAAGCGCACGTCCTGGGTCGAGGACATGGCCAGCAGGCCGAAGCGCACGCCGTCGGCGCCGTGGGCGTCAATCAAGTCCACCGGGTCGATACCGGTGCCGAGCGACTTGCTCATCCGCCGCCCGTCGGGCGCCTGGATGACCGAGTGGATGTAGACGTCGGCAAACGGGGTCTCCCCCGTGAACTCGATGCCCATCATCACCATGCGCGCGACCCACAGGAACAGGATGTCGCGCGCCGTGGAGAGCACGTCGGTCGGGTAGAAGGCGCCCAGCTCGGGCGTCTGCTCGGGCCAGCCGAGCGTCGCGAACGGCCACAGCGCCGAGCTGAACCAGGTGTCCAGGACGTCGGGATCTTGCGTCCAGCCCTCGCCCTCGGGCGGCGTGGCGCCGCAGTAGACCTCCTCGTCGCGGTACCAGACCGGGATCTGATGGCCCCACCACAGCTGCCGCGAGACACACCACGGCCGGATGTTCTCCAGCCAGTCGATGTAGCGGCGTGACTGCGACTCGGGGTGGATCCGCAGCTTGCCGTCCTTGACGACCTGCATCGCCGGCGCGGCCAGCTCCTCCATCTTCATGAACCACTGCAGCGAGATCAGCGGCTCGATGCGCTGCCCGCTGCGATGGCTGAACGGGACGGTGTGCGTGTAGGGCTCCTTGGCCCGGATCGCGCCCGCGGCATCAAGTGCGCCAACAACGGCCGCCTGCGCCTCGGCGACCGGCAGCCCCGCGTACTCCGGCACGAGGTCGGTCATCCGCCCGTCCTCGCCGATCACGCTGAGCTCGGGCAGGCCATGGCGGCGCCCGATCTCGAAGTCGTTGGGGTCGTGACCGGGCGTGATCTTCAGACAGCCGGTGCCGAAGTCGGTCTTGACGTACTCGTCGGCGATGATCGGCAGCTCGCGACCGACCAGCGGCAGCGTCACCGTCTTGCCGACGAGGTGCTTGTAGCGGTCGTCGTCGGGGTGCACCGCGACGGCGACGTCGGCCAGCATCGTCTCGGGCCGCACGGTCGCGACGACGACCTCGCCGCTGCCGTCGCTCAGCGGGTAGGCGATGTGGAAGAGGGTGTCGTGCGCCTCGCGCTCCTCCACCTCCAGGTCGCTGATCGCCGAGCCGGAGCCCGGATCCCAGTTGACCATGTAGTTGTCGCGGTAGATCCAGCCCTTGTTGTAGAGGTCGACAAAGACCTTCAACACGGCCTTGACGTAGCGCTCGTCGAGCGTGAAGCGCTCGTCCTCGTAATCCAGCGACGCGCCGAGGCGCTTGAACTGCTCGATGATCGTGCCGCCGAACTCCGCGCGCCACTCCCACGTCTTCTCGACGAACGCCGCGCGACCGATCGCCGCGCGCGAGCTGCCCTCGGTGACGAGCCGCTTCTCGACCTGCGTCTGGGTCGCGATGCCGGCGTGGTCGGTGCCCAGGATCCACTTCGCACGCCGGCCGAGCTGGCGGTTGAAGCGGATCAACGTGTCCTGGACCGAGCCGTTGAGCGCATGGCCCATGTGCAACGCGCCGGTGACGTTGGGCGGCGGGATCGCGATCGAGAAGTTCTCGGCCGGCGAGCCCTCCGGCTCGGGATGAAACAGCCCCGACTCCAGCCAGCGCGCGACGATGCGCGGCTCGACTTCGGAGGGCTCGAAGCGCTTGCGGTCCTTCAGGCTCGACATGAGAGGATCGGAGTCTATGGACGACGATGATGTCGACCCCGCCCGCCCGCGCGAGTGGGACGCTGGCAGTTACCACGCGGTCGCAACCCCGCACCAGGGCTGGGGCACCGAGATCCTCGACCGCTTGGCGCTGCGCGGCGACGAGACGGTGCTCGACCTCGGCTGCGGCACCGGCCGTGTTACCGCACAACTCCTGGAGCGGCTCGGTCCGGACGGCCACGTCATCGGCATCGACGGCTCGGCCGCGATGGTGGCTGAGGCGCAGCGCCAGCTCGGCGGCGAGCGCGCGCACTTCGTCCAGCAGGACTTGCTCGAGCTGACCGTCGAGAACCCCGCCGACGCCGCCGTCTCCAGCGCGACCTTCCACTGGATCGCCGACCACGACCGGCTCTTCGCGCGCATCCGCGCAGCGCTGAAGGACGGTGCGCCGTTCGTCGCTCAGTGCGGCGGGCGTGGGAACGTCGCGTCGATCGTCGCGGTCGTGCGCGAGGTGGCCGCGCGCGAGCCGTTTACACCAGCCTTTGCCGGCTGGGCCGGACCGTGGAACTTCGCCGGCCCCGAGGAGACGGTGCCGCGCCTCGAGCGTGCGGGCTTCGTCGTGCAGCGCGTCTGGCTCAACGCGTCCCCGCAGCGGCCGCCCGAAACCCGCGAGTTCCTCCGCACGGTCTCGCTCGGCTCGCATCTGCTGCGGCTGGCGCCCGAGCTGCACGAGGCATTCCTCGACGCGGTCGTGGAAGGGTTGGGCCCGGACCCCGTCCACGACTATGTGCGGCTGAACATCGTGGCGACGGCGCGCTGAACCACGCCGCTCAGTCGCGCCGGTGGCGGTCCAGCAGGATCGCCACGACGATCGACGTCGCGGTCGGCACGAGCGCCACGCCGAAGATCATGACCACGGTCGCCACCAGACGGCCGCTCGTCGTGTGTGGCGTGATGTCGCCGTAGCCGACGGTCGCGACGGTCTGGGCGCCCCACCACCACGCCTTGCCATAGCTGGTGAAGGTCTCGGGCTCGACGAGGCGCTCGACCAGCGCCGCGAACAAGGTGAACGTCGTCGTGACCGCGACGATCGCCATCATCGCCCGCACCAGGGTGATGCGCTCGACAAAGCGCCCACGGCGACGCATCCGCCTTTCGGTGCCCGGCATATGCTCGGCAGCGTCCACCGGCGTCGGGTGAGGCACCCTCGCCCACACAAGGTGATCCCGTCACCCCCGCCGGGTGATGATCGCTCACCCAAGCTGCGCGCAGAGTCCGACCATGCCCGCCACCGAAGCTCGGCTCTCCGACGAGTCGCTCGTCGAGATGCTCTCGTTGATGCAGGGCTCCGACAGCGTGGAGCTCAAGCTGACGATCCCTGAGTCCGCCCAGCGCTCGGCCGTCGAGGCGCTCGGCATGGATCCGCTCGGCGCCCAGGTCCGGATGGTGTACTTCTTCGACACCCCGGAGCTGGCGCTGGAGCGTGAGGGCGTGGTGGTGCGCGCGCGGCGCGTGGCGCAGAAGGGCGACGACACGGTGGTCAAGCTCCGGCCGATCGTGCCCGCCAACCTCTCGCGCGACGTGCGCGAGTCGCCGATGTGCATGGTCGAGGTCGACGCGATGCCCGGCGGCTACGTCTGCTCGGCGTCGCTGAAGGGCGTGCCGAAGCCGGCGGTCCTGGACGTCGCCGGCGGCTCCGCGCCGCTGCGCAAGCTGTTCTCGAAAGCCCAGCGCGCGTTCTTCGCCGACCACGCTCCCGACGGCGTCGACTTCGGTGATCTCGTCCTGCTGGGCCCGATCTTCGTGGTCAAGATCAAGGCCTCACCGCCCGGGTTCGCCCGCAAGATGGTCGTCGAGCTGTGGCTCTATCCCGACGGCACGCGGATCCTCGAGCTGTCGACCAAGTGCGCGCCGTCGGAGGCGTTCCAGGTCGCCGCCGAAAGCCGCGCGTTCCTCGCCGAGCGCGGCATCAAGCCGACCGGCGCGCAGACGACCAAGACGCGCAAGGCGCTCGAGTTCTTCTCCAAGCAGCTGCGCGCGAGCTAGCGCCGGCTGGGCCGCACGCCGCCGTGGAACGGCATCAGCTTGCGTCCCGCGGTGATGAGGTCCAGGCGGCGGACGAGGCGCGCCAGCTCGGCGCGCTCGTTCTTGGTGAGGTGGTTCGGGAGGCCGTGGGACTTCTTGACGATCCGCGTCAGCTCGCGACGGTCGCGGTCGTCGAGGCGGCTCCAGTGGGTGCGCATCACCAGCGCGGCCTCGATCAGGAGCATCCAGGGAACGGCCTTGCGGCCAGGCATGCGCGGCATCTGGTTCGAGGCTACCCGGCTACTGCGCGATCCAGCGGTCCAGCAGCGTGCGGGCGATCGCCGTGGGCGGCGGCACCATCAGCCCCTCGACTCCGGGGCCGTCGATCCAGTCATCGCTCCCGCTGATCGCCGCGACGATCTCCTCGCGTGAGTACCAGCGCACATCCTCGAGCTCGCCGTCGCCGGGCACCGGCTCGCCGCTGACGTAGGTCGCGAAGAAGCCGAGCATCAGGGAGACCGGGAACGGCCACGGCTGGGACTCCAGGTAGCGGACGTCGTCCACGACGATGCCGGACTCCTCCAGCACCTCGCGCGCGACCGCGTCCTCCAGCCGCTCGCCCGGCTCGACGAACCCGGCCAGCGCGCTGTAGCGGCCGGCCGGCCACGTGGTCTGGCGGCCCAGCAGGCAGCGGTCGCCGTCGGTGACGAGCATGATCACGACCGGGTCGGTGCGCGGGTGGTGCTGGTGGCCGTTAGCGCAGACGCGGACGTGGCCGCCGTCGCGCGGCTCGGTGGCGGTCCCGCAGTTCCCGCAGAAGCGCGTCGCGCGCGCCCAGTTGGCCATGCCGGTCGCGTAGGCGACCGTGCCCAGCTGCGCGCCCGGCAGCGAGGCGGCAAGATCGCGCAGGCCCGTGAGCTCCACGCCCTCGCGCTCGATCGCGAAGACCGCGCCGCCGTCCGGGCCGATGCCGAGAAAGATCGCCTGGCCGTCGTCGTGGTCATCTTCGCGCAGCGCGAGCGGCTCGGGATGCGCGCCGGCGCGACCGACGACGATCGCCCGCGCCGCCGGGTCGCGGCGCGCCGCGTCCAGCCACGCGGCGTCGGTGCGGCGCAGCCCGGCGCGATCCAGCGCGCCGCCGGCGAAGGCGATGGGATCGGGAGAGGCGGGCGTGGCGCCGGCGCTACGCCGACTCGGCGGCGACGGGCTCTGAGCCGTCGTCGTCAACGGCCTCGGTGACGAGCGTGGGCGTGAGGCCCTTCTCGATCGTCTCCTTGGTCACCACGCACTTCTTGACGTCGCGGCGCGAGGGCAGCTCGAACTGCACGTCGAGCAGCGTCTCCTCGATGATCGAGCGCAGGCCGCGGGCGCCCGTCTCGCGCTCCAGCGCCAGGGCCGCGATCGAGCTGAGGGCATCCTCGGAGAAGACCAGCTCGATGCCGTCGAACTGGAAGAAGCGCTGGAACTGCTTGACGAGCGCGTTGCGCGGCTCGGTCAGGATCGTGATGAGGTCCTCGCACGAGAGCTGGTGCACCGCGCTCATGACGGGCAGGCGCCCGATGAACTCCGGGATCAAGCCGTAGTTGACGAGGTCCTCGGGGAGGCACTTCTGGAAGACCTCGCCCTTGTCGTGGTCGGCCTTGACGTGGATCTCGGCGCTGAAGCCGATGCCCTTGTGGCCGATGCGCCGCTCGATGACCGTGTCGAGGTTGGCGAACGCCCCGCCGCAGATGAACAGGACGTTCGTCGTGTCGATCGACAGGAACTCCTGATGGGGATGCTTGCGCCCGCCCTGAGGCGGCACCGAGGCGGTGGTGCCCTCGAGGATCTTCAGCAGCGCCTGCTGTACGCCCTCGCCCGACACGTCGCGCGTGATCGACGGGTTGTCGGCCTTGCGGGCGATCTTGTCGACCTCGTCGATGTAGATGATCCCGGTCTCGGCCTTCTTGACGTCGTAGTCGGCGGCCTGGATCAGCTTCAACAGGATGTTCTCGACGTCCTCGCCGACGTAGCCGGCCTCGGTCAGCGCCGTGGCGTCGGCGATCGCGAACGGGACGTTGAGGATCCGCGCGAGGGTCTGCGCGAGCAGCGTCTTGCCGCAGCCGGTCGGGCCGAGCAGCAGGATGTTGGACTTCTGCAGCTCGATGTCGGTCTCGGTCGACTGCATCATCTGCACGCGCTTGTAGTGGTTGTAGACCGCCACCGACAGCGTGCGCTTGGCCTCTTCCTGGCCGACGACGTACTCGTCCAGGACGTTGTAGATCTCCCGCGGCTTGGGGAGGTTCTCCAGATCGAACGACGGCGGGGCCGTGAGCTCCTCGTCGATGATCTCGTTGCAGAGATCGATGCACTCGTCGCAGATGTAGACGCCGGGACCGGCGATCAGCTTCTTGACCTGCCGCTGCGACTTCCCGCAGAAGCTGCAGAGGAGCTGCTCGTTGGAGTCCGTGGGACGCGCCATCTACATCCGCCTCTTCTTCTCTTCTCGCCTGACCTGCCGAGCCTAGTGCTCGGAGATCACCCTGTCGATGATGCCGTACGCGACGGCTTCCTCGGATGACATGAAGTAGTCACGCTCCGTGTCGGTCCGGACCTTCTCGTAGTCCTGCTTGGTGTGCTCGGCGATGATGTGATCGAGCCGCTGGCGGATGTCGATGATCTCCTTGGCGTGGATCTCGATGTCCGTCGCCTGGCCGGAGAAGCCGGAGGAGACCTGGTGGATCAGGATCTTGGCGTTGGGCAGCGCCATGCGCTTGCCCGCGGCGCCGCCGGCCAGCAGCAGCGCGCCCATCGACATCGCGATGCCGACGCAGATCGTCGACACGTCGGGCTTGATGAACTGCATCGTGTCGTAGATCGCCAGCCCGGCGTACACGCTGCCGCCCGGGGAGTTGATGTAGATCGAGATGTCCTTGTCGGGATCCTCAGACTCCAGGTGCAGGAGCTGGGCCACGATCAGGTTGGCGATCTGGTCGTCCACGGGCGTGCCGAGGAACACGATGCGCTCGTTGAGCAGGCGGGAGTAGATGTCGAACGCACGCTCACCACGCGACGTCTGCTCGACGACCATCGGAACCAGTGGACTCATGTGACCTCGTGCTCGTTCTCTCTCGGCGGGCGGAATTCCTGCACCAGAACCGACAGTCGGTCACAGTGCGGAAGGTCCGTGGAGGCTAGCACCCGGCCAGGAGCGCTCCCTGGGCTTTCAGGTCGGTTGTAGACGCCCGTCCTGAAGGGCGCTCGACGCTCGTCCTAGGACGCCGCAGGGGTGCCGCCGGCACGCTCGGCGAGCAGCTCGACGGCCTGGCGCTGGGCCAGATCCTCCTTGAGCTCGTCGAGGCGGCCCTGCTGCTCGAGGCGCTTGCGCAGCTTCTCGGGCGCGACGCCCTGCTGGAGGGCGGTGTCCTGGAGTGCGTCGAGGATGTCGCCGTCGGAGGGCTCGATCGCCTCGGCCTCGATGACGGCGGCCAGGACGGCCTCGCGGCGCAGCGCCTGCTCGGCGTCCGGGCGGGCCTCGGCGAGGAGCTCCTCCTCGGTCTTCTGGGCGATCCGCAGGTAGGCGTCCTTGGTGATGCCGCGGTGCGACAGCGAATGCAGCATCTGGTCCCAGAGCTCTTGCGCGCGGGCCTCGACGAGCGAGTCGGGGATCTCGACGGTGGCGCCCTCGACGACGGCGTCCAGCGCCGCCTCGCGGAACTCCGCCTCGATCTTGCGCTCATCGGCCTCGCGCATGCGGGAAGCGATGTCCTCGCGCAGCTCGTCGATGGAGTCAAAGCCGCCGGCCTCGGTGGCGAAGTCGTCGTCGAGCTCGGGCAGCTGCTTGGCCTTGACCTCGTTGACGGTGACCTCGAACTGCGCGGGCTGGCCAGCGAGGTGCGGCGCGGAGCCGTAGTCCTCGGGGAACGTGAGCTCGACGACCTTCTCGTCGCCGGCCTTCAGGCCGACGAGCTGCTCCTCGAAGCCGGGGATGAACTGGCCGGAGCCGAGCTCGAGCAGGTGGTCGCGGCCCTCGCCGCCGGAGAAGTAGTCGCGCTCGTCGTCTTCGCCGTCGATCGAGCCCTTGAAGTCGATGACGACGAAGTCGCCGTTCTCGGAGGTCTTCTCGACCGTCTCGAGGCGACCGAGCTGCTGGCGCAGCGTCTCGACCTGCTCGTCGACGGCGGCGTCGTCGACCTCGGGCTCGCGCTTGGTGACGTCGAGCTTGGCGATGTCGCCGATCGTGGCCGTCGGGCGCACGCCGATCTCGATCGTGAAGGTCAGCGGCTGGCCCTCGGCGGGCAGGTCGCCCAACTCGACGTCGGGCTCGCCGACCGTCTTGAGGCCGGCCTCGTCGATGGCCTCGACGTACCAGCGGGGCAACGTGGCGCGGACGGCATCGTCGAGGACGGCGTCGCGACCGACGCGCTGGATGACGACGGGCGCGGGGACCTTGCCCTTGCGGAAGCCGGGCATGCGCAGGTCGCGGCCGAGCTTGCCGGCGGCCTCGTTGACGCGGCGCTGGACCTCCTGCGGGGCGACCTCCGCGGCAACTCGGACCCGGGACTCGGGGAGCTCTTCGACGGTGGTCTTGACGTTCGTTGCAGCGGCCATTAGGCAAGTGAAGATAGCGTCAGGGGACCGATGGCCGCCCGCCGCCTCTCCCCTTCCACACGCGTGCTCGCATGGATCTACACGGGACCGCTCGGCCACCTTTACGGCGGGTTGGCCGACTGGATCACGCTGCTGTCGCGCCTGGCCTTCGCACGCGCCCGCAGACGCGTGCGAAGAACCTAGGCGGTCAACTCAGCAGTTGACCGTGATGTGGAACGGCCGGTTGGCCAGCGCGCCCGCGTCGTCGCGGGTGCTCACGTTGACCGTCTTCTTGTCGGTGGTCAGCTCGGCCGCCGCGGCGCCCGCAGCGGTGACCGTGGCCTCCGTGACCTGAATGGCGCAGGCCGAGATGTCGTTGGCGAACGCCACCGTGTAGGTGCCGGTGCCGGTCGTCGCCGACGTGCTGGCCCCGCGCTTGCCGCCGAGCGTGCCGTCGGCCGCCACCGCGGCGAACGAGGTCAGGCCTTGGGCGGTGGTCAGCGCGTCGTCATGGGCGGCCTTGGCGATGTCGTCGGCGCCCTTGCCGTCGACCTGGTCGGCGTTCAGCCCGGTCGCGACGCCGTGCGCGTTGGTGGTGAACGGCGCGGCGTTGGCGTTGCCCGAGGTGATCGCGCCGACCTCGGTCCCGCCGTTGGCGGAGAACTCGAACGCCCGGCCGTTGGCCAGGTTGCTGGCGCGGATGCACGGCGCGTTGCCCGTCGTCGAGCCGCCGAGCGCTGAGCGACAGCCGTAGATGGCGCCACCGCCCTTGGCGGACTTGTTGGACTGGCGGGTGCCATAGGTGCCGTTGTTGGCGATGATCTGCGTCTCGCTCGTCAACGCCGCCGAGTTGTTGGAGCCCGGGTTGCGCTTGCCGAGGATCAGGTTCTTGCCCTCGCCGGACGCGACCGCGAAGGAGCTGGCGAGCAGGCCGATGATCACCGCGGACGCGAGGACCAGCGAGCCCTTGGAACGGAGCTTGCGGAACATGGGGTGGAAAGCCTCCCTGTCGGTTTCCTTTCCCTATGACAACTGGGCCGATGGGCCAAGGTTGCGGTGGGCCGTTCGCGATGGCGTGAAGCTGCAACGCCTCGTGCTGCTGAGCGATCAGCCGTTCAATGCGAAGATCGGCCAGGGTCCCGGGACACCGCGCAGCAGATGCGCCCCGCGCGCCTCGAAGTCCAGGCCCGAGCCGACGACCGTGCCGAAGACGGTGCCCGAGGTCAGGATCTCCTCGGGGCCCGCCATGTCACACACGCGCGCGGCGATGTGCACGGCCATCCCGCCGACGTCGTCGCCAATCAGCTCGCACTCCCCCGTGTGGAGACCCGCGCGGATCTCGATGCCCAGGCCGCGCACCACCGCGACGACCGTGCGGGCGCAGCGCAAGGCGTCAGACGGCGGGCCCTCGAACGCGGCGATGTAGCCGTCGCCGACGGTCTTGACCTCCCGGCCGCCGTAGCGCTCCACCTCCCGGCGGATCGCGCTGTCGTGCGCTGAGAGCAGATCGCGCCAGCGCCCGTCGCCCATGCGCGCGGCATGGCCGGTTGCATCGACGATGTCGGTGAAGAGGATCGTCATGAGCCGCCGCTGCAGGCCGCTGGTCGACGTGCGGCTGCCGGTCAGGAACTCCTCGATCTCCCCCAGCAGCGCCTCGGTGTCGCCGATCATCGGCAGGCTGTCGACCCCCGGCAGTTCCACAAGCCGTGCGCCGGGGATCTGCTGGGCGGCCAGCCGCGAGTGGCCGACGTTGATCAGGCGATCGCCGGTCCGATGCAGGATCAGCGTCGGCACGCGGAGCGTGGGCAGGCGGTGGCGCACGTCGATGCCGCGCAGGTTGGCGGCGAGGCGCAGCATGCCGGCCGGCGTCGCGGACTGACGCTCCAGCTTCCCGAGCCAGGCGCGGATCCGAGCGTCGTCGACGACGCTCGGCGCCATGTCGTCGAGGTTGGCACCGGTGCCCCAGCCCTCCAGCAGGCCGGCGAGGCGCTCCTGACGTGTCTCGTCGGAATCGGCGAACGGCACCTCGTCGTCGCGCTCGGTGGCCAGCACCGAGGCATAGAGGATGAGCGCGAGCGTGCGGTCCGGCCGGGCGGTGGCGTACTCGATCGCTAGCGGGCCACCGGCCGCGTAGGACTGCACGACGACGCGGTCGCAGCCCGCCGCATCGAGCACCGCGTCGATGTCGGCGACCTCGTCGGCCAGCGCCAGCGTCCCGTCGAGCGGGTCGGAGAGGCCGAGGCCGCGGCGATCGACCAGGATGACGCGCGCGATCGAGCCCAGACGCTCCCACCAGCGCCGCAGGCCGGGCTCCTCGAGCAGCACCTCGATGTGCGACAGGAAGCCGCCCAGGAAGAGGAGGTCGACCGGCCCGTCGCCGAGCACACGGAAGGCGATGTGCGACTCGCCGCTCTGCGCCCAGCGGACGCGCCCCTCCTCCATGCCCGCAGCGTACTCGCGGGCGCGCGGCTAGGCCTGGGCCGGGGCGAGCAGGCGCTCGGTCACCGGATCGACCAGGTGCGCGGGATCGCCCCGCAGCAGCCAGCCCTCCTCGGTGCGCTCCAGCAGGTGGTCGCGGGCCAACTCGCCCAGCGCGGAGGTCACCGACGGGCGCCGGGCGCCGACCAGGCGCGCGAGCGCGCTGTGGGTCAATCCCATTGGAACCAGGACGCCGTCGGGCGTGACGCGGCCCCAGCGCTCGGCCAGCGTCCACAAGGCGAGGGTCAGCCGATCCTCGAGGCGGACGAGCTGGTTGACCACCAGCCGCACCGACAGCCCGCGCTGGCGCCGGGAGGCACGGGCAAAGAGCGCATCGATGACCGCTGGGTAGTGCACGGCCGAGTACAGGAAGCGCTCGTCGAGGACGGCGAGGCGCAGCGGCTCGAGGACCGTCCAGCGCGCGACGAACGGCAGGTCGGAGTTGGCGCTGTCGGTGTCCCACGGGCGCAGGATGTCGCCGAAGCCGAGGACCTCGGTCGAGGCGCGGCGGCCGAGGTCGAGGTCACGCAGCAGCAGGCCGTCCAGGAGCAGCAGGCCCAGCGGGGTTCCGCCGGGCTCCAGGACCCCCGCGGCATCCCAGCGGCCGGTCGGCACGCGGCGCGTCTCGGCGACGAGCTGATGGCGCGCCCGTTCGACGTCGTCGGGCGCCACGCGCTCTCCGAGCTCCGGGTCGGCGTCGAGAAGGCGAACGAGGTCATGGGCTGCCACGGCCCATCGAATACTGCCCCACCGGGAGACGAAATAACCCCGACAGACGTTAAGACGACGCGTTTGTTGGGTATATCGGCCCGTTTAACGCCGCCGCGGGCCGATCATCCCCGGCGCATGAGGCGACCAACCGCTGCCATCAGCTCATCGGTTCGGTCCGTCTGCAGTGCTTCCGGGCCGCCGGTGACGCAGTGCCGCGCGTGGCCGTCGAGCAGGCCGAGGGCGACCTTGTCCAGCGCCGCCTGCACCGCGCTGATCTGGGTGAGGACGTCGATGCAGTAGCGATCGTCTTCGACCATCCCCTCGATGCCGCGAACCTGCCCCTCGACGCGACGCAGACGCTTGAGCAGCTGATCCTTGGAGGCGGTGTAGCCGCGGGCGGCGGGAGCTTCGGACATCGATCCACGATACCGCCCCGGGGTACGCCGAACCCTCGCCCGGTTAGTCTGCGCGGCGTGGACCAGCCCATCTTCGACGGCCATCACGACGCGCTGACCCGCGCGAGCGCCGATCGGCTCGTTCCCGGCCGGCCCGATGGCCACCTCGACCTCCCTCGTGCCCGCGCCGGCGGGCTGGTCGCGTCGATCTGGGCGATCTTCGTCGATGGCCCCGGCGCCGAGCTGGACTTCGAGAACGGCGCCGGCGGCGGCTATGACCTGCCGCTCGCGGAGGAGATCAAATATGCCGACGCAGCCGGCGACGCGACCGCGGCGGCAGGGCGCCTGCTGGCCCTCGAGCGCCAGGGCCACCTGCGCGTCGCGCGGACGATCGAGGACGTCGACGCCGCGGCCGACGGCGGGCTCCCGGCCGCGATCATGCACCTGGAGGGCGCGGAGGCGATCGACCCCGACCTGGAAGCCCTCGACCACTGGCATGCCGCCGGCCTGCGGTCGCTCGGCCCGGTCTGGAGCCGCCCCAACGCATTCGGCCACGGCGTGCCGTTTCGCTTCCCGTCGACGCCCGACACCGGAGAGGGGCTGACCGCTGCCGGGCGGGCGCTGATCACGCGCTGCAACGACCTGCGCATCGCCGTCGACGTCAGCCACCTCAACACCCGCGGCTTCTGGGACGTCGCCGAGATCACCGGCGACCCGATCATCGCCTCGCACTGCGGCGCCCACGCGCTGGCGCCGGCCTCACGCAATCTCACCGACGACCAGCTCGATGCGGTCGGTCGCTCGAACGGCATCGTCGGCATCCCCTACATCGTGGACTTCCTGCGCGCCGACGGCGCCCTTGACCGCTCGACGCCGCTGAGCACCATCGTCGCGCACATCCGCCACGTTGCCGACCGCATCGGCGTGCGCCACGTCGGCTTCGGCTCGGACTTCGACGGCGGCGACATCCCCGACGAGCTGGGCGACGCCGCGGGGCTGCCGCGGCTGCTGCACGCACTGGCCGACGATGGCTTCACCAGCGAGGAGATCGCCGCAATCGCCTGGGGCAACTGGCGGCGCGTTCTCGCCGCAACGTGGGCCTAGCCGAGGGCGACGGTGCCGTCGGCCGCCGGCGCCGACGTGCCGAGCCGGCGATCGAGCTCGGCAACGACGGCCGGGATCTCCTGCGGCGGCACGGGCCGTGCGTAGAGGAAGCCCTGACCGATGTCGCAGCCCAGCGCCTCGACGACCTGACTCTGGGCGCCGGTCTCGACGCCTTCGGCGACGACCGAGAAGTTGAGCGTCCGGGCCATGTCACAGACCGCGCGGACGATCGCGGCCGACTGGCGGCTGGAGGCGAGGCTCGTGATGAAGCCACGGTCGAGCTTGAGCGCGTCGAGCGGCAGGTCGCGCAGACAGGCGAGCGAGGACTGGCCGACGCCGAAGTCGTCCAGCGCGATCCGCACGCCGGCCTGCGCCAGCGCGTCGAGCGTCGCGTTGGCCACCGCGGGATCATCCATCACGGCCGACTCGGTGACCTCGACGACGAGCTGCCGGGTCGGGATCTCGCGCTCGGCCAGCACCTCGAAGATCTGCTCGGCCAAGCCGCGCCGACTGAGTTGGACGCGTGAGACGTTGATCGACATCTCCATCTCGCCCATCGGCAGGCCGGCGTCGCGCCAGCGGCGCAACTGGTCGACGGCCTCGTGCAGGACCCAGCGGCCCAGCGGCTCGATCAGGCCGTGCTGCTCGGCCAGCGAGATGAAGCGATCGGGCGGGATCTCGCCGCGCTCGGGATGGGTCCAGCGCGCGAGCGCCTCGACCGCGTGCGCGCGACCTTCGGCGAAGCGCACCATCGGCTGGTAGACGAGCCGCAGGTCGCCGTCCTCGATCGCACGGCGCAGGTCGCGCGTCAGGGCCACGCGCTCGACCGTCTCGGCGCGCATGCGATCGTCGAAGATCTCGTAACGGCCATGGCCGCCGGCCCGCGCGCGGTACATCGCGACGCCGCCATCGCGGAGGAGATCCTCCCCGTCGTTGACCGCGCCCGGCCCGGTCAGCGCGATGCCGATGCTCGCGCTCGGGAGCAGCTGCACGCCGGCGATCTCGACCGGCTGAGCGACGACGGCGAGCAGCCGCTCGGCGATCGCGGCGCTCTCGGTCACCTCGTCGAGGCCCTCGCAGAGGATCGCGAACTCGTCCCCACCGAGCCGCGCCAGCGTGTCGCTGGGTCGCAGCACCTGGCTGAGGCGTGGCGCGAGCGTACGGAGGAACTCGTCGCCGGCCGCCTGGCCGAGGCTGTCGTTGATGCCCTTGAAGTCGTCGACGTCGAGATAGAGGACCGCGACCCAGGTCTTTGCGCGCCGGCGGCGGGCGACCGCGAGGCGCAGCCGGTCCAGCAGCAGCGCGCGGTTGGGCAGCTGGGTCAGCGGGTCGTGCAGGGTCTGATGGCGCAGGCCCTGTTCAGCAGCCTCGGCGCGCGCCTCGGCGGCTTGAAGACGGATGGCGGCCTCCCGCAGCTTGTCGCAGTCGTGCTCCGTTGTGCGAACGTCGTCCACCAGTGAAGGTAGTCGGCTGTTCCTACTCGAGCTTGATCATCGCGTGCTTGACGCGCGTGTAGTCCTCGAGGGCGTAGACCGAGAGGTCCTTGCCGTAGCCCGACTCCTTGAAGCCGCCGTGCGGCATCTCCGAGAGGAACGGCAGGTGGTCGTTGATCCAGACGCAGCCGAAGTCGAGCTGGCGGATCGCCTCCATCGCGGTGCCGGTGTCGCGCGTCCAGACCGAGGCGGCCAGGCCGTAGGGCACGTCGTTGGCCAGCGCAAAGGCCTCGCTCGCGTCCCGCAGTCGCTGGACCGTGACGACCGGGCCGAAGACCTCGCTCTGGACGATCTCTGACTGCTGGCCGACGCCAGCGACAACCGTGGGCTCGACGAAGAAGCCGCGATCGTGGCCGGCACTGCCGCCGGTCAGCAGCTGCGCACCGGCGCTGGTCGCGCGATCCAGGAAGCCCAGGACGCGCTGCTGTTGGCGGGCGGAGATGACCGGGCCCATCTCGATCTGTGCGCCGGCCGCAGGGTCGCCGACGTTCAGCGACGCCACGGCCGGGACGAGCTCCTCCAGCAGCGCCTCGTAGATCCCGGGCGCGGCGAGCACCCGCGAGGCGGCGGTGCAGTCTTGGCCGGAGTTGAGGAAGCTCGCGACGCGCAGGCCCGCGGCGACGGCTTTGGGGTCGGCGTCCTCGAAGACGATCACCGGCGCCTTGCCGCCCAGCTCCAAGTGCACGCGCTTGAGCGTGTCGGCCGCGGCGCGGGCGATGGACTTGCCGGTCTGCACGCTGCCGGTGAGCGAGACGAGCGCGATCTCCGGATGACGCACGATCGCCTCCCCCACGCCGGGCCCGTCACCGGTGACGACGTTGAGCACGCCGGGCGGCAGGATGTCGGCGACCAGCTCGGCGAAGCGCAGCGTGGAGATCGGCGTCAGCTCCGACGGCTTCAACACCACCGTGTTGCCGCCGGCCAGGGCAGGCGCGATCTTCCAGATGGCCATCATCAACGGGTAGTTCCACGGCGCGATCTGCCCGACGATGCCCAGCGGCTCGCGGCGGACCATCGACGTGTAGCCGGCGCCGTATTCACCGGCGGCGGGCCCGTTCATCGTGCGCGCCGCGCCCGCGAAGAAGCGCAGCTCGTCGGCGCAGATCGGCAGCTCCTCGGCGGCGAGCGCGTGCGGCTTGCCGACGTTGAGCGACTCCAGCGCGGCGAGCTCCTCGCCGTGACGATCGATGGTGTCGGCGAGCGCGAGGAGGAGCTCCTGGCGGCGTCCGGGGGTCGCGTCGCGCCACGGAATACGCGCGGCGCGTGCGGCCGCGACCGCACGCTCGACGTCGGCGGCGCTGCCCTCGGGCACGCGCGCGATGACCTCGCCGGTGGCCGGGTTGAGGATCTCGCGCGTGGCACCGTCGACGGCGTCGAGCAGCTCGCCGCCGACGAGGTTGCGCTGTTGCAGGACGGCCGTCGCGCTCATACCAGGAGCTCCGCCTCAGGGATCCGCGATGCGGCCTGGCGGTTGAGCGCCTTGCTCACGCCGTCGCCCGCGCGGGCGCCGTTGCGAGGCCCATGTGGACGCCCGCGTCGCTGAACACGTCGTGCAGCCGGGCGACGATCTCGTCCAGCAGCGCCTTGTCGGCGATCAGCGGCGGCGCGATCTGCAAGACGGCGTCGCCGCGGTCATCGGCGCGCGCGATGATCCCCGCCTCCCGCAGGCGACCGGGCAGGAAGCCGCGCAGCAGCTTGTCGCGCTCAGCCTGATCGAAGGTCGAGTTGTCATCGTCCTTGACCAGCTCCATCGCCCAGAAGAAGCCATCGCCGCGGACGTCACCGACGATCGGCAGGTCGGTGAGCGTGCCGAGCGTCTCGGCGAGGTGGGGCGTCAAGGCCTTCACGTTCTCCAGGACGCCGTCGCGCTCGAAGATCTCCATGTTCTTGAGCGCGATCGCGCAGGAGACCGGATGGCCGCCGAAGGTGATGCCGTGGCGAAAGACCACGCCGTGCTCGACGATCGGCGCGACGACCGACTCGGCGGCGATCACGGCGCCCATCGCCGCGTACGCCGAGGTCAGGCCCTTGGCCAAGGACACCAGGTCGGGCGAGATCCCCTCGCGGCTGGTGGCGACCCATTCCCCGAGGCGCCCGCAGCCGCAGATGACCTCATCGGCCATCAGCAGCGCGCCGTACTTGTCGGCCAGCGCGCGCAGCCCCTGCCAATAGCCGGGTGGGGCGACGAGGCAGCCGCCGGCGTTCTGCACCGGCTCGGCGATGATCAGCGCGACCTCGTCGGGGCCGGCGGCGAGGATCGCGTCCTCGATCTCGGTCAGCAACATGGTGCAGAACGCGGCGGGGTCGGTCACCGGACCGCCATCGGGACCGCGGAACATGTTGGTGTTGGAGACGTGGGTGACGTCGATCGCTGGGCGGCCGAACGGCTCCTTGAAGCGCTGCACACCGGTGAACGACAGTGCGCCGAGCGTAACGCCGTGGTAGGCGATGTCACGGGCGATCGCCTTGGTGCGCTGGGGCTGGCCGATCGCGAGGAAGTGCTCGCGCGTGAGCTTCCACGCCGCCTCGACGGCCTCCGAGCCACCGCTGGTGAAGAAGACGCGCTCCATGCCCGGCGGCGCGACGCTCGCGAGCTTGGCCGCCAGCTCGATCGACGCCGGGTGTGCCGTGCCCCAGTTGGTGTTGAACGCCAGCGTCGTCAGCTGCGCCGCCGCCGCGGCGGCCATCTCCTCGCCGTGGGAGTAGCCGATCTGCGCGCAGAACAGGCTCGACAGGGCATCGATGTGGCGCTTGCCCTTGGTGTCGAAGACATACGGGCCCTCGCCGCGCTCCAGCACGAGGAGGTCGTCGATCGACTGCTTGGAGAAATGCAGCAGCAGGTGGTCGCTCGCGGCCTGCTGCAGCTCGTCGTGCGTCATGAGGCCCATCGTGACGGGTCCGCGGCCGCCCGAAAACCCGCGAGACGTCAGAACCTGTCAGGGGACGATGGACAGGTCGTCTAGGAGCCCGCGGGCGAGCGGGCTACAGGTTGTCGCCGCCGAACGCCTCGGCGACCGAGTCGTCGACGAAGATCCGGTGGATGGTGTCGGCCAGCAGGTCGGCGCAGCTGACGACGCGCAGGTAGTCCGGCGCGCCGGACGGGACGCCGACGGTGTCGGTCACCAACAGCTCCTCGAGCCCGAGCGCGCCGACGCGCTCCAGCGTCCCCGGGCTGAGGACCGGATGCATCGCGACCGCGCTGATCGACGTCGCCTGCGCATCGCGCAGCGCGCCGACGGCGGCCGTCAGGGTGCTGCCGGTGTCGATGATGTCGTCGACGACGACGGTCTTGCGGCCGGCGACCTCGCCGATCACGCGGTGGCTCTCGTGAATGGCCTCGGGGTCCAGGATCGCGAGCTCGGCGCCAAGGTGGGTCGCGAACTTCTTGGCCAGCTTCACGCGGCCGGCGTCCGGCGCGACGACGACGGCATCGGCCGGCAATCGCTCGCCGAGGTCCTGGGTCAGCGTGTGCAGCGAGGTCATGTGGTCGACCGGCACGCGGAAGAAGCCCTGGGCCTGGCCGGTGTGCAGATCGACGGTCAGCACGCGGCTGACGCCGACGGACTCGAGCATCCGGGCCACGGCGCGGGCGCTGATCGGCTCGCGCAGCCGCGACTTCATGTCCTGACGGCTGTAGCCGAACCACGGGATCACGGCGATGACGCGGTGCGCCGACGCACCGACCGCCGCGTCGATCATCAGCACCAGCTCCATCAGCGCATCGTTGAGCGACAGCGTGCCGTCGCGGGTGCCGGCCAGCGATTGAATGACGAAGACGTCGGCGCCGCGCACCGACTCCTCGTAGCGGCAGTACATCTCGCCGCTGGCGTAGGTCTGAAGGTCGACGGGCCCGGCTTCCACACCGAGACGCTGCGCGATCGCGCCGGCCAGCTCGTTGGAGGCGCGCCCCGCGAAGAGCATCAGCCGCTTGTCGTAGTCCAGAGGCAGGTGGGTCGGCACGGACCGACGATTCTCCCGGGAACGGGGCGCGGGTGCCGTCTGGCCCGTTGGCGGACAATCGCGCCCGGAAACGACCCATCTTTGTGCACCTTTCGCTCTGAAAGGTAGTTCGTCCGTCCACCAGCCTGTTTGAATGCTCGAGGAGGCGGAACCACTCAGCGGACATGGCTCGTCTTCTCCCCCACCACGACCGGTTCGAGCGCGGGCGTGACGACCTCGCGGCCCTGGCCAGCGAGGCGCTGCGCGCCAGCCAGGCTGAGCGCCAGCTCGCGCTCACGCTGAACGCCAGCGTCCAGGCGCTCGCCTCGCTGCTCGACCTGCGCGACGGCTACACGGGCCAACACAGCGGGACCGTCGTGGCGCTCTGCGAGCAGGTCGCGCGCCGTGTCGGCGTGACCGGCGATGAGCTCGAGCACCTCCGCATCGCCGCGCACCTCCACGACCTCGGCAAGATCGGCGTACCCGACGCGATCCTGCACAAGCCCGGCCCGCTCGACGACACCGAGTGGTCGATCATGCGCGAGCACCCGGTCTGGGGCGCCCGTGCGCTGGAGTCCATCCCCGGCTTTCGCCCCGCCGCACGCGCCGTGCGCCACCACCACGAACGCTGGGACGGCGACGGCTACCCCGACGGCCTGGCGGGCGAGGACATCCCGATCGGCGCCCGCATCATCGCCGTCTGCGACGCCTACGAGGCGATGACCTCGACGCGGCCGTATCGGCCGGCGCTCGCCGAGCCGCTGGCCCGCGAGCGCATCGTCGCGGGGACCGGCACGCAGTTCGACCCGGCGGCGGCGTGGGGGCTGCTGGACGCCGTCAATCCCGCCGCTCGATCAACCGCGACATGATGATCTGCGAGCGTGTGCGCACGACCGAGGACTCGCGCTGGAGCTCCATGATCACGCGCTCGAGGTCCTGAGGGTCGGTGGCGCGGACGCGGACGATGCAGTCGGCGTCGCCGGTAACCGACCATGCCTCGACGACCTCGGGTAGCGGACGCAGCGACTCGCGCACCGCGTCGAGGCCGATGCCGGGCGCGTAGAAGAGCTCGATCAGCGCCTCGGTCGTGGCGCCGAGCGCGGCGGGGTCGACTAGCGCGGTGAAGCCGCGCAGGACGCCGCGCTCGCGCAGGCGATCCACCCGGCGCTTGACGGCGGGAGCCGACAGCGCGACGCGCTTGCCGACGTCGTCGTAGGTCGAGCGGCCGTCTTCGATCAGGCACGCAAGAATTCGGCGATCGACGTCGTCTGTGCGCAAGAGATCGCTCATCAGCCGCACGATAACGGGGTTGAGTGCGGTTCGCGAGAGGCGTAGCCTCAATGGATGGCCCCTCTGCGACCAGTGGTCCGCGTGCTCTTCGACGAAGCCCACGCCCAGGCGTGGACGATCCGGCCGGAGCTTGCGGCGCGGATGCAGCCTTCGCACCCGGCCGACGTCTCCTACGCGCGCGCGGCTGACATCCTGCGCGCGCGGCGCATCGCGGTCGATGCGCACGCCGAGGGCGCGCTCGACGCGGGGGCGCTCGACGGCGTTGACGTCGTGGTCCTCGCCCATCCCAGCGAACCCAAGTGGGAGGCGACGACCGGGGTCGGATCGCCAGTGCTCAGCAACGCCGAGCTCGACGCGCTGGAGGCGTTCGTGCACGCCGGCGGCGGGCTTGTCGTCCTCGGCGAGAGCGAGCAGGACAAGTACGGCAACAACCTCAACCTGCTGCTCGCCCGCTTCGGGGTCACGATCGAGCACGACACCGTGCAGGACTACGAGCGCAACCTCAACGCGACGCCGTCTTGGGTGCGCGCGCAGCTGGGGCGCGGCGAGCGCGGTGCGGGCGGCGACCTCTTGGCCGGTGTGACTGACGCTTGCTTCTACCGCTCCGGCACGCTGACCGTCGCCGGCGGCACCGACGCGCAGGTGCTCGCACGCACCGCGCCGAGTGCCTCGACGCCGGGCGCGCCGCTGGCTGTCGCCGTCCGCCACGGCGCGGGCCGCGTCGTCGCGCTCGCCGACTCCGACCTCTTCGGCGACGACTGTCTCGGCGACCTCGGCCATGAGGCGTTGTGGACCAACATCATCGCCTGGGCCGGCGCCGCCGCGTACGCGCGCCCGGCGGCCGGGGGCGCCTCCGAGGCCGCTGCCGACCCCGCCTGGATCGCGCTGCGCAACGCCACCGACGCGCTACGCGTCCTGCAGGAGCCCGACGGCTCGCTCGACGTCACCGCCCACGACGAGGTTGCCGTACGCGCGCATGTGGAGACGATGGCCGGCGCGGTCGAGGCGCTCGTGTCGCGCTTCGCCCATCAGGACGAGTACCTGCGCGCCGCCGTCGCCGACCTCCGCGCCTGGGCCGACGACAACTTCCCCAAGCCGGACTTCGCCACGTCGCTGGAGCTGTTCCGCCCCGAGCGCGACCGCGCCAACGGGATCGAGCATCTCGTGCTCTTTCCCATGTACACCCAGAACGGCTCGCGCGACACGCGCTTCGAGGCGCTGCTCATCGCCGGACCGTGGCCGGCGTGGATCGCCGACCTGGAGGCCGACCGCTATGACAACCCGAAGTTCGTCGCGGTCACGCTGACCGACCACACCGCGGGCTATGACTCCGAGTGCGCGGTGCTGTTCCCGGAGACCGTGA
>NZ_DASYJG010000073.1:0-22056 GCF_035996765.1 Baekduia sp. | reverse complement strand
CGCAGTCGTAGTCGCTGACGTTCGGCTTCAGGCACGCCCCGCGGTAGTTGGGGTCGCACGTGCGCTTGGTCACGGCGCTGCTGGCAACGGTGGGCAGTACCGCGAGACTCGCGACTGCGAGGCTGGCAACGGTGAGCGATGCGATGATGAGATTGCGCATGGGGGTCGTATCGACCCAATGCGCAGGACCCTTGACCGGCTCCGCCCGGCTAGCCGCTTTCGATGATCTCGATTCGGTAGCCGTCCGGATCGCGCACGAAGCAGATCCGATTGCCGCCCTCGCGCACGGTGTAGGGCGGCTTCTCGGGCTCGATGCCCTGCTCGGCCAGGTTGGCCAGCGTCGCGTCGAGGTCGGCGGCGGTGATCGCGATGTGGTTGTAGCCGGTACCGAGCTCGTAGGAGTCGACGCCGTGGTTGTAGGTCAGCTCGAGGCGTGCGCCGTCGTCCGGGAGGCCCATGAAGACGTTGATCGCCTCGTCGCGGATGGGCATTCGGCGCAGCTCCTCGAAGCCGAGCGCCTCGTAGAAGGCGACGGAGCGGTCGATGTCGCCGATCCGGTAGCAGGTGTGGATGAGCTCGGGCATCAGACTGTCAATGTACCCGCATGATCCTCGAGCGTTCGATGCATCCGCAGTTCCTCTCCAACACCTTCCTCGTGGCGTCCGAAGACGGTGGCGAGGCGTTCTTCGTGGACGCCGGCGGGCCGATGGAGCCGCTCTTCGAGCAGGCCGCCGCGCACGACCTCACGCCGACGCACGTCCTGCTCACCCATCATCACTACGACCACGTCTCCGAGGTGCCGCAGATCCTCGAGCGCTGGCCCGACGCGCAGGTCCTGATCCACCCGCTGGAGAAGGACCTCGTCGAGACCGCGACCGGCACGATGGACGCGGGCACGACGCTCCGCGCCGGCGGCCTCGACGTGCAGACCATCCACATCCCCGGGCACACCGCCGGGATGCTCGGCCTCCTCGTCGAGGGCAACATCTTCACGGGCGACACGCTCTTCAAGAACTCGGTCGGCGGCGTGCGCGCCCCCGGTTCGACCTCGTACTCCGACCTCAAGTCCTCCATCATGGACACCTTGATGGTGCTGCCGCCCGAGACCGTCATCCAGCCCGGGCACACCGACCCGAGCACGGTCGCCGAGGAGTTCGAGAACAACAAGTTCATCCGCCTCTGGCGCGGCCTCGACGAAGAGGGCGACGAGCAGGTCACCGCGCTCGGCGAGCCGGCGACGCTGGTCCTGCTCGGCGACGACTACGACGGGGGCTTCAAGGCCTGGGTGCGCTGGCTCGACGGTCGCGATGACATCGTCCCCGGCAGCAAGGTGGAGCGCTCGGCCTGATGGCCCGCGACGATCGCATCCCGACCTCGCGGTGGGCGCGCGCCGCGAAGGTCGGGCGCCTCGCGGCGACCCAAGGCGCCAAGCAGGCCGGCACGCGTGCCATGAACCTGACGCGCGACGAGCAGGCCGCCCAGGACGCGATGGCGCGCCGCCAGGTCGAGACGGCCAAGCAGATCGTCGCCGCGCTGGGCACCATGAAGGGCGCGGCGATGAAGCTCGGGCAGGTGATGTCCTTCCTGGACGTCGGCCTCGTCCCCGAGGAGTTCCGCGAGGAGTTCCAGGCCGAGCTGGCCAAGCTACGCGACGCCGCCCCGAAGGTCTCCTTCAAGGACATGAAGAAGGTCTTGGAGGAGGAGTACGACGGCAAGCTCGACGAGGTCTTCGAGTCGTTTGACCCCGTGCCGATCGCCGCCGCTTCGATCGGCCAGGTCTACCGCGCCCGCTACGAGGGCAAGGACGTCGCGGTCAAGGTCCAGTACCCGGGCGTCGCGCGCGCCGTGCGGTCAGACCTGCAGAACCTCGGGATCATCCTGCGGTTGATGAAGTCCGTCGCGCCCGGGCTGGACCCGCAGGAGCTGGGTGCCGAGATCCGCGGGCGCATCGAGGAGGAGCTCGACTACGAGCTCGAAGCTCAGAACCAGCGCACGCTCGCGCGCATCTACAAGGACCATCCCTTCGTGGTGATCCCCGACGTGTACACGTCGCTCAGCCACGAGCGGGTGATCGTCAGCGAGTTCGTCACCGGCCGCAAGTTCGACGAGTTCAAGTCGTGCTCCGACGCCGAGCGCGACCGCCTTGGCGAGATCATCTTCCGCTTCTACTTCGGCTCGATGTACCGCCACCGCCAGTTCTCCGGGGACCCGCACCCGGGCAACTGCTTGTTGTTGGACGACGGCCGGATGGCGTTCCTGGACTTCGGGCTGTTCAAGCGCATCTCCGACGAGGTGGCCGAGTACGAGCTGCAGACCCAGCGGCTCGGGATCGAGGGGCGTGGCGAGGAGCTGATCGAGCACCTGCACAAGGGTGGGTGGCTCGGGCAGCCGGAGTTCTATGACCCCACGTCGATCCTCGAGCAGTTCCACGATCTCACCGGCTGGTACACGCTGGACGCTGAGATGACGCTGACGCCCGACATCGCCACCGACGTGATGATCCAGATGAGCGACCCGCGCTCGCGCTGGTGGGGCAAGATGCGCCACGAGACGCTGCCGCCCGACCACCTCTTCGGCCGCCGGCTGGAGATGCTGACGCTGGCGGTCATCAGCCAGCTGCAGGCGACCGCCAACTGGAATCGCATCGCACGCGAGTGGGTCTATGGCGACGAGCCCGTCACCGAGCTCGGGCGCCAGGAGGCTGAGTTCCTCGCCTCCCGCTGATCTCGACGTCGTCGTCCCGCGCCGCGGCCCGGCGCTCGTCCGGCTCGGGCTGCTTGCGGCGCTGATCCTCGCCGCCTTCATCGTCATCGCTTCCAGCGGCAAGCTGTCGGCCCAGCGCGTGCAGGATTGGGTCGACGGCTACGGCGTCGCGGGGCCGCTCGTCTTCATCGCGGTGAGCGCGGCGTTGACGCCGGCGCTGTTCCCGGGCCCGCTGTTGGCCGGTGCGTCTGGGCTGCTCTTCGGGACCTGGCTGGGCACGCCGATCGCGATCATCTCGGCGACGCTCGGCGCGGTGCTGGCCTTCAGCATCGCGCGCTGGCTGGCGCACGATGCGGTCGGCGCGCTCGAAGGCCCGCGCCTTGCGGCGTTGCGTGCGTGGATCGGGCGCCGCGGCTTCCTGTCGATCCTCTACGCGCGGATCATGCCGGGCGTGCCGTACTCGCTGGTCAACTACGCCGCGGGCCTGTCGCCGGTCGCGCTGCGCTCCTTCGCTGGCGCGACGGCGCTCGGCTGCGCGCCGCGCGCCTTCGCCTACACCGCGCTGGGCGGCTCGCTCGACGACCTCGGCTCGCCGGAGGCGATCGCGGCGATCGTTGTGCTCGTTGTTATGGGTGTTGCGGGGTTGGTGCTGGCGCGCCGGGGTGTGGGGGCGGCGCGGGCGTAGCGGGCGGGTGCGGGCGCGGTGGCCCTCAGCTCGGGCGTCGGTCGGAGTGCGGTGCGTGATCTGTCGGCATCGAGGGAGTGAGCGGGGTTGGCCCTGCGCGGCGCTCGGGGTCGTCCGCGCGGCGCCCGGGCGGGCGATTCGCTGCCGAACATCGATTGATCGCATGTAGACGTTGAGATGCAACGTCCAGGTGCGATCGATGCCGGATTCGGGCTCGAATCTTGGGTGTCGACTCCGTCGATCGCGCGGAACCCGCCATATACGCGGGTTTCGTGTGATCTAAGGTGCTCACCGGTCGCCCGGCGCTCTCCCGCTCCCCGCCCAGGCTCTCCACGGACGACCCGGGCGCCGCGAACGTCCTATCCACTCTCACTCCCTCGGTGCCGACAGACCACGCTGCGCACGCAACGCCACGCCCGAACGGAACGCCAACGACGCCGCGGCCCGCGGCCCTACAGCTCCTGGACCTGAAACAGCGACGTCGTCCCCGGCCGCCCACTCGGCAGCCCGGCGGTCACGCCAACCCGCATCCCCGGCCGGCACCATCCCAGCTCGACGACCCGCGCGCAGGCGTCGGAGATCAGCTCCTCGGTCACCTCGTGGCGCTTCATCGACGCCGCGCGCACGCCCCACATCAGCCCGCAGCGGCGGACCGTCTCGCGGCCGGGCGAGAGCGCGTAGATCGGGGTGTCGGGGCGATGCGCAGAGATCAGGCGCGCCGAGCGGCCCGAGAGCGTCGGGACGACGAGCGCGTCGAGCTCCAGCTCACGTGCTGCCTGGCAGGCTGCGTGGGCGACGGTGTAGGACGGGTCGCGGTGGTCGCGCGTGACCCGCGACTCCAGCCAGGTCTGGTAGGGCGCGTGGCGCTCGGTGTGGATCGCGATCGCCGACATCATCGCGATCGCCCCGACCGGGTAGAGGCCGACGGCGGACTCCTGGCTCAACATGATGGCGTCGGTGCCGTCGAGGATCGCGTTGGCGACGTCGGCGACTTCGGCGCGCGTCGGGCGCGAGGAGCTGACCATCGAGTCGAGCATCTGCGTGGCGGTGATGACCGGTCGCGCGTGCGCGCCCGCGAGCGCGATCAGCTTCTTCTGGACGATCGGGACCTCCTCGATCGGCAGCTCGATGCCGAGGTCGCCGCGCGCGACCATGATGCAGTCGGCGACGCGCACGATCTCCTCGGCCAGCTCGACCGCCTGGGGCTTCTCGATCTTGGCGATCAGCGGGACGCGCGTGTGCTCGCGGACGGTCAGCACGTCCTCGGGTCGGCGCACGAAGCTCAAGGCCACCATGTCGACCCCGATCTGCCGGCCGGCCTCCAGGTGGGCGAAGTCCTCTTCGGGGACCGAGGGCAGCTCGTCGGCCGGCCCCGGGATGTTGAGGCCCTGCCTGCTGGCCACCGTGCCGCCGACCTCGACCTCGGCCTCGACCTCCAGCTCCTCGACACGCACCGCGGTCGCCCGCAGGCGCACCGAGCCGTCAGCGAGATACAGCACTTCTCCGGGGTCGATGGCGCGGGCCAGGCCCTCCCAGCTGATCGTCATCCGGCGCGCGTCGCCCGGGCCGTCGTCGCGGCCGCACTCGAAGACGACCTTGTCGCCGACCTTCAGCTCGACGGTCCCCTCGACCAGCGGCCCGATGCGCAGCTTCGGCCCGGGCAGATCCTGGAGCAGCGCGACCGGGCGACCGGCGCGGCCGGCGGCGTCGCGGACCATCTGGGCCGTCTCGGCATGCTGCTCATGCGAGCCGTGGCTGAAGTTCAGGCGGGCCACGTCCATACCCGCCTCGATCATCCGTACGAGCGTCTCGGGGTTGCCCGAGGCGGGCCCAATGGTGGCGACGATCTTCGTACGGCGTCTCATCGGGAGAGCACGGTACTGCGCGGCGCAGCGGACCTCCCGGCCGGCGACGAGGTGCTCAGCCCGAATGCGCTGCCGAGGTGCTGACGCGCCGTGCGTCGTCGACCCCGAAGAAGGTCGACAGGCAGAAGTAGCTCATGCCCGGAAGGGCGTCGGGGAGCTCGTGGAGGCGGCGCTCCAGCGCGTAGCGGCGCACGGTCTCCCAGAGGCCGCCGGCGATGCAGAGCGCGATCGCGTCGCGGTTGGCCGCCGGCTCCGGCAGCCCGGCGAGGCCGACGTCCAAGAACGTGGAGAAGAGCTCGAGCGCCTCGTCGCGACGCGCGTGCAGCAATGGCCCGAGCGCGGGCAGCTCGACGGTCGCGAGATGCGCCGAGTCCGGCGCGTCGGCGATCTCGCGCAGCATCGCCGCCAGCGCGCGGTGCAGCGCGAGCGGCGCGTCGCCCTCGGCGCTCATGAAGGCGTCGGCCATCTGGTGAAAGAGCCGCTGCGTCCATGCGGCCACGGTGTCGAGCAGACAGTCGATCTCGTCGGGAGGAAGGAAGCTTGACGTCGAGAGACGACCGTCGGCCATGTGTTCACCTTAAGCATGGCGGTGACCAAAAAGCCAGCGGATTTCGGGAGACTTTTGTGTCTCCCAAAAATGGTGACGAGTCCGTCGGTATTGAGGAACGTCGACGGCTCCCGAAGGGGTCGTGCGTTCCGGGTCAGCGCGAGGTCGAGGCGGCGGCCGACTGCTCGGCGACGCGGCGCGCCTCGTCAGCGCCGAAGAACGGCGTCAGCGCTTGGAGGCTCAACGCCGGCAGCTCTTGTGGCAGCTCCGGGATCCGCCCCTGCTGAGCAAAGCGGCGCAGCGTCGCCAGCAGGCCGTCGAGCAGGAGCTCGAGCGCGACGAGCGGCTGGGGTGCGAGCTGCTGGGTCGGCGGGACCTGTCCGGCGATGAGCTGGAAGAACAGCGCGATGTGGCGCAGGCGCAGGGTGCCGGCCGCGGTGGCGAGCTGCTGGTCGTCAGAGACGGCAAGCGCCGCGACCGCCGGGGTGCGGGCGATGTGGCCGAGCGCCGCCTCGAGCGCCTTGTGCGCGGCCAGCGGCGGATCGCCGGCCGAGGCCAGGAACGCCCCGGCGGCGACGATGACCAGCTGGCTGGCCCACTCGTCCAGCGCCTTGGTCGCGCAGTCGAGCTCGTCGGTGAAGAGCGCGTTGGCGACGTCGAGCTCGATGCCCGCGGCCTGGGCGACGTCTGACAGGTTGGTCGCGGCGAGCCCGTCGCGGGCGACCGCCTCGGCGAAGGCGTCGATGAGCCGGCGGCGGTCGTCGCCGCGCCCGTCGTCCTTGGGATCGCGCAGCGCCTCCTCGGCGGCCCGCGCCGCTGCTGCGACCCCCAGCGACGGGGTGAGGACGACCTCGATCAGCGGCCCTCGGAGCTCGGGCAGCTGGGCGGCGCGGCCCTCGAGGATCCAGCCTGCGGCCAGCTCGGCGATCCCGCCCGTCATCGCCGGCGCGACGGCCTTTGGCAGCTCGGCGCCCGCGAGCGCCCGTGCCATCAGGCGCGCGCCGGCGTCGAGCGCCTCGTCGATGGCGGGCTGCGCGCGGCGGCCCGCCGTGGCCGCGTCGACGAGCAGCAGTCGGGCGCGCCGCGGCTCGGAGGCCAGGTAGTCGAGGCAGGCGGCGATGGCCGCGGCGATCTGGTCGGGCTGCTCGGCGGCGCGCGCGGCGCGCCAGCCGGCGAGGTAGAGCTGCGAGAACGCTTGCTCGAAGGCGGCGGTCCACGCGTCTTCCTTGGTCGGGAAGCTCGTGTAGAACGCCTTGGAGGTGAGGCCGGCGGCGGCGATCAGCTCCTTGACCGGCGTGGCCTCGAAGCCCTGCTCGGCCGAGACGAGGAGGACCGCCTCCAGGATGCGATCGCGCTGGTGGTCGCGGATGAAGCCCGCGGGCAGGCCGTGGCGGCCGCTGGGCAGCGTCTCGGTCAGGATCGGGGAAGCGGGCAGCGGGGCCATCGACGGGTCGCGGGGCGGGAGCGGCCGGGGCTTGGTCGTCTCGTAGGTCGCACCCCAGGAGGCGAGGTCCAACGCGGCCTTGCGCAGCGGGCGCAGCTGCCTGGAGCGCAAGTGGCGGTCGACGAGTTGGAGGACGCCGCCGGCCAGGACGGCAAGCGCCGCTTCTGACATCAGCGGCCTGCCCTCGCGGGTGACCGCGTCGCGCAGCAGCTCGTGGAGGCCGGCGATCAGCGCGCGGCGCCGCTGCACGCCCGCCGGGCCAAGCGCCACGACGTCGACGACCGCCAGCCGGGCGGCGGGCGGGGAGGAGAGGACGGCGTCGACGACGTCGTCGAGCACCGCGGCCAGCCCGGCGCCCAGGTCGCCGCCGGTCGGCGGTCGGGCGCGCAGCGGACCGCAGGCGGCCGTGACGATCGCGTCGCACGTCTCGAGCACGAGCTGCTGCTTGCCGCCGCTGAGCTCGTAGAGGTCGCGGGTGGAGACCTCGGCGCGCGCGGCGATGTCGTGCACCGTCGTCGCGCCGTAGCCCTGCTCGTCGATGAGCCCGATGACGGCGCCGCGCAGGCGCTCCCGTCGCACGGCGGCCACCGCATCGGCGTCCAGGGCGCTGCGTCCGCGCGGCAGGTGACGCGAGGGACCTGGGTGGGCGGACGCCATACGCCTCCGAGGATACCTATCGCGACAACCGGAATGGGGCTTCTCGAAAGATCTATGAAACGAATTGGGATTCGTAAATCGAGCCAAGAGGGTCTACGATCGGCCCATGTCGACAAACACGTGCGGTGCCTCGAAGGAGGCGGTGGAGCTCGACGCCCTCCCGGTTCAGGCGCAGGCGTTCCATCGCCGCGCACGGATCGTCGACGCCGCCGTGCGCGAGATCGCCGAGCACGGCTACGAGGGGGCCGCGGTGCGGGCGATCGCCGAGCGGGCGGGGGTCTCGCTGCGGGCGTTCTACAGCACGTTCGACGGCAAGGAAGATGCCCTGATCTGGGCCTACGACGTCGCGGCGGCCTATGCGATCCCGCAGATCCTGCGAGCGATCCAGGCGGAGCGCGATTGGGAGCGGGGCGCGGCCGCGGCGCTGGGGGCGTACCTCGCGATCCTCGATTGCGACCGCGACTGGGCGGTGGCCTGCCTGCGCGACGTTCCGGCCGCCGGCGAGCGCGTTCGCGCCGCGCGCGATGCCGTGCGCGCGCCGGTCCTGAAGGCCCTGGAGACGCGGGGGGCCGAGCCGGCGCCGGTGGGGGTGAGCACGATGCTGACCGCGATCGACGCCATCACCGTCGACGGCCTGCGCCACGCGCCGGATCAGCCGCTATTGGCGCGAAGGCGGGAGCTGACGGCCTTTGCGCTGGCCCCCTTCGTCGATGCGCCCGATGCCATCGCGCCGCGCGGCGCGCCGTCGATCCGCCCGTCGAGCCCGGCGGAGGAGATCGACTCGCTCTTGGACGACGGTGCGCCTGGCGTCGCCGCCCTGGAGCTCGTGGTGCAGGAGGCCGCGTCCATGCGCGACGGCCCGACGCTCTGGCGGGTGGTCGTCGCCGTGCAGCGCCGGCGCCACAGCACCGGGGAGGCGCGCGGCGACCACGTCGAGCGGCTCGCGCTCGATGCCTTGGGGCGCGCGTGGTTCTTCGGCCTGGCGCTCGACCAGTCCGACGAGAGCACCGACGCGCGGTACCTGCGGTTCGTGGCGGCTCATCCGGGGTCCAGCGGCGCCGAGGTCCAGCGCGGGCTGGGTGTGCGCCACCTCTCCCAGGTCAACCGCAAGCTGCGGCGGCTCGAGACCGACGGGTATGTGCGGCGCGAGCTCGGTCCCGGGCCCGCCAACCGCTGGTGGCCGGCCAGCGACCACGCCTGAAACGGGCCCGAGAACAGCGTCGTACCCGGCGCAGTGAAAATATTCGTCATGTAGAAACTTGACTTCACACATCCCCGGGTTTACGGTGCCGATCGCACTGGAGGTTGCCGCTCTGGCAGCGGCACCCGGTGTGGGAGGCGGTGTGTGCCGAGAGGCGCCGCCGCGGGTCAAGAGAGAACCGCTGGAGGAGACGACGTGTCCGCTGTGCCTGCTCGCAGGTCATCGATGGCCCCTGCCGTGACCGCGGCCGACCGCGCCCCGGCGCCGGTCGCCGCGCGGGAGCGTCGCAGCGGCCAGAGCTACGGCCTGCCGACCCAGCGCGACCGGCTCGTCGTGGCGATGGGCGAGCTCATCACCGAACTGGGCGGCACGGCCATCGGCGTCCACCACGTCTGCCAGCGCGCGGGGGTCTCGCGCCGCACCTTCTATGACCTCTACGTCGACCGCGACGCGTGTCTGCTCGACACGCTCGGCGTCGCCCAGGACCGGCTGCTCGGCTGCGTGACCGAGGCGGTCGCCGCGGTGGGGCCGGAGTGGGAGGACCGCGCGGTCGCGGCGACGCGGGCGCTGGTCGGGGCGCTGTGCGCCGACAGGATCTTGGGGTACTTGTGCGTCGTGGCGCCGCTGGCGGCGGGGCGCGACGCGCTCGTCCTGCAGCGCGCGACGATCGACGAGGTCGGCCGGTCGCTCGGGGAGCCACCGCGGGCCGCGGTGCCGACCGATCTGGTCATGGCCGCCGCGCTGGGCGGCGTCTGGGAGCTGATGCGCCGCCACCTCGTCGAAGACGGCGAAAACGGAGACCTCGCCGCCTCGGCCATCTACGCGCTGCTCGCGCCGTTCATCGGCCGTCGCCGCGCGGTGACGCGCGCCAGCGTCCTGAGCGGCGATCCCACCAACTTCGTCGCGCGCTGGACGCCATCGGATGCCGGCGTCGATCACTCCGGGCTGCTGGTCACCGAGCTCACGCGCCAGACGCTCGAGTACCTCGACGAGCACCCCGACGCCACCAACATCGCGGTCGCGCGTGCGGTCGACGTACGCCATGAGAGCCAGATGAGCCGGCACCTCGCCCGGTTGCAGCGTGCCGGTGTGGTTCGGCGCCGCAAGCAGGGCCGCACCAACGCCTGGCAGCTCACCGAGCAGGGCGCCGACGTCGCGCGTCAGTTGCAGCGCCGATGACCTTGCCCAGCACCCATCCCACCGTTGCCGTCAACGACCTCGCTGCCCCCTTGAGCACCGCGATCACCACGAGAAGGACCAACAACAACATGAACTCCCGTTTGGTTGATGCCGGCGCAGGCGCGCCGGAGACCTCTGCGTCTTTCCCGGCACGGCTGTTTCGCCACTTCGCCCTGGCGTGCGCTCTGGTCGCGCTGTTGCTCGTGGCGGTGCTCTGGGCCGCCGGGCCGGCGCACGCCTTGAACACCCATGCGTTCTCGTCGAGCTTTGGCTCTTCGGGTGCGGGTGATGGGCAGGTGTCGCTGGCGGCCAACAGCGGTGTGGCCATCAGCAATGCGACGCATGATGTCTACGTCGCTGACACGAACAATGCGCGTGTCGTCGAGTTCAGCTCGGCGGGCACGTTCGTGCGCGCGTTTGGCGCTGATGTCGGCGGCGTTGACGTCGACGTTTGCACCTCCGGTTGTGTGGCCGGAACACCCGGCATCGGTGCGGGCGCGTTTTTGGCCCCGACCTTCGTCGCGGTTGACAACACGGCCGGTGCGTCGGCCGGCGATGTCTATGTCGCCGACACGGGCGACAACGTCGTCTCGAAGTTCTCGGCCGCGGGCGTGCTGATCAGCACGTGGGGCACGGGGGGACAGCTGAACGGTTCGACCGCGGCGAGCGGTCCGTTTGGTGGGTTGGCGGGTATCGCGGTCGACGCCGCCGGGACGCTGGATGTCTTTGACACGAACACGCGGATGTTCGAGTTCGCCGACAACGGGACGTTTACAACGACGTTCACGACGGCGCGCGGAACCGCGGCCAACGGCCTCGGCGTCGATGCCTCGGGCAATTTCTTCAAGGTCAACGGGTCGCCGACGGTTGAGAAGTTCACCGCAGACGGAACCGACATCGGCCAGGTCACCGGTAGTACGGCGACGGGCCTTGCGGTTGATGCTGTCAGCGGAGATCTTTACAGCGATACCGGCACCGGGATCGAGCACTACACCTTTCCGCGCTGCGCCCCGGGGTCGTTTGCGGGCTGCGATCCCGTCGACGTCTTTGGGTCGGCCAATCTGACCGCTGGCGCCGGTGTTGCCTTGGATCCCACGAGCGGGACCATTTATGCAGCCGACGCCGGCAGCCAGCAGATCGCGGTCTTCAGCCGAGCCGTCCTGCCCGATGCGACGACCAACCCGGCCGCGCCGGTCGGCCAGACCACCGCGACGCTCAACGGCCATCTGGATCCCGTCACCGGCGGAGCCGTCACCGTCTGCCACTTTGACTACGTCGACGACGCCGCCTTCCAAGCCAGCGGCTTCAGCGGCGCCACCACCGTTGCTTGCGCGGAGGGCAACGCGTTCTCTGCGGCGGCCGACGTCCATGCCGACATCTCCGGGCTCAGCGTCAACACCACGTATCACGTCCGTCTCGACCTCGCCAACGCTCAAGGCTCTCACGGCGGCGCCGACCAACCCTTCACCACCCAGACCGCCGTGCTGGTGACCATCGCGGCCGCTGACCCGGTCGCGATCACCACCGCCACACTCAACGGTCACGTCGACCCGGGCGCCGCCGGCGCCACCATCACCGCGTGTCACTTCGACTACACCGACGACGCCGACTTCCAGGCCAACGGCTTCTCAGCCGCCCAATCGACGCCGTGCACGCCGGCGACCCCGATCACCGGCGCGACCGATGTCTCGGCCGACATCACCGGCTTGGCGCCGGACATCACCTATCACGTGCGCCTAGTCGCGACCGACAGCCTCGGCACCACCTCCACCGACGATCAGCCCTTCCACAGCAAGGGCGCTGCCGTTCGCGATGAGTGGGCCACCGACGTCGGGACCGACACCGCGACCCTGCACGCGCGCGTCAATCCCAACCTCGTCCAGACCAGCTACCACTTCGACTATGGCACCAGCACCACCTACGGCCAGACGGCCCCCGTCCTCGATGCCACGCTGGGCACCGGCGCTGAGGATCTGACCGCAACCCAACTGCTCACCGGTCTCACGCCCGACACGACCTATCACTTCCGCGTCGTGACGACCAACACCGCCGGCACCGTCAACGGCTCCGACCACACCTTCACCACCCGCAGTACGGCCTCGACCGTTGCTCACAGCTGCCCCAACGCCGCGCAGCGCAGCGCCTCTTCGGCCCACCTGCCGGATTGCCGCGCCTACGAGCAGGTCTCACCCACCGAGAAGGGTGGAGGCGACGCGGGTGTCGTCCTTCAGAACTCAGAGCACGCCTTCTCCCGCGCAGCCGGGTCGGGCAATGGGCTCGTGTGGGCGACCCTCGGCACCAACTTCGCGGGCGGTGCCGGCAGCCAGACGGCGGACTATCTGATCTCTCGCCGTACCGCTGACGGCTGGGACACCGACAACATCACCCCGGCGCTCGCCTTCCCGACCTCGTTGCTCGACTACCCGTACTTCCAGTTGGTCTTCAACGACGACCTCACCCGCGGCGTCACCGGCACCGGTAACTATCCGGCACTGACCGCTGACACGGTCGCAGGGCAGATCAATCTCTACGTCTCTGATCTTTCCGATCCCGCCCACCCGTCCTACCAGGTGGTCACCCCCGCCTATCCCCACGTCCACCTTCCGGGAGCGGAGATCTTTCCCATCATCGGCGGTGCCTCCGCGGACCTCACACACGTCGTCTTCGCGGTTCAAGACAACCCGACCCCCGACGCCGTGACGGGTGGCTCTCCCCGCCCCTACAACATCTACGAATGGGTCGCGGGCCACCTCCGGCTCGTCAACATCGCGCCGGACGGAACGCCGATCGGCGTTGGCGGCGGCGGTGGCACCCCCTACATTGGATCGAATCCTCGTCTCATCTCCACCGATGGCTCGCGCATCTTCTGGGAGGGTGAGAACGGCAACCTCTACGTGCGCGAGAACGGCGCGACCACGGTGCAGGTGGATGCATCCCAGGGCTCGGGTCCGGGGGGTGGCGGCTCGTTCCTGACCGCCAGTTCGGATGGCTCACGGGTCATCTTCACCGCCCCTTCCTCCTCGGGGCTGACCTCCGACACCGTTCCCGGCTCGGGGCAGAACCTCTATCGCTATGACCTCGACACCGGCACCCTGACCGATCTCACCCCGACCGCCGACGCCCACTTCGTCGGACTGTCCGGCTCCAGCGACGACGGCTCCTACGTGTACTTCGTGGCCAATGGCGTTCTGGCCTCTGGGGCTCAGCCGGGCGATTGCGGCGCCCCCGGCGCCCTCGCCGGGAGTTGCAACCTCTACCTCTCCCATGCCGGCACGACGACCTTCATCGGCACGCTCGACCATGGCGATGCTGAGGATTGGGAGGCCTATGACAATGCCGGAGGAGGGCCCGCCACCGGGCCGGTTGTCACCACGCCCGACGGCAGGCATTTCGCCTTCCAGTCAGTGCGCAGCCTGACCGGCTATGACAACACTCCGGCGAACCCTCCGGCGCAAGGACCTGCCTGCGGTCGCGACTCCGACGGCCTTCGCTATTTCGGTCAGTGCCCCGAGGTCTTCCTTTACGACGCGGGCTCCAACCACCTCGTCTGCGCCTCTTGCAACCCGACCGGTGCTCGCCCCCAGGGTCCGTCGACGCTCCAGATTGGCCATCAAGGAGACCGTTCGGGGACCTGGGGCCACCGTGCTCGCGACATCTCAGACGACGGCCGCGTGTTCTTCGACAGCGGCGACGCGCTGGTCTCGCGCGATACCAATGGCACCCAGGACGTCTATGAGTACCGCGACGGCCAGGCCAAGCTCCTCTCGTCGGGCACCGGCAGCGCGGACTCCGTTTTCCTCGACGCGTCCCCCAGTGGTTCTGACGTTTTCTTCAACACCCGTGATCGCCTCGTCGGGCAGGACGTCGACACGCTCTATGACGTCTATGACGCGCGCGTCGGTGGGGGGCTGGCCTCTCAGAGCCCGGCGCCGGTGACACCGTGCAGTGCTGACGCGTGTAAGGGCGCCCTTGCGGTCTCGGCGCCGCCTCCGAACGCGGCCACCATCACGTTCACGGGTCCCGGGAACACGATCCCTGCGGCATCGGTTGTGACACCGAAGGTCAAGGTGACCCGCACGACGGTGGCCGGATCGCGGTTCGTGCTGACGGTCAAGGTCCCGGCCAAGGGCTTGATCTCGATCTCCGGTGCGGGCATCAAGACCGCGCGCAAGAGCGCGTCCAAGTCTGGCTCTTACCGGGTGACCGTCACCTTGACCGCGGCGGGCAAGAGCACGCTCAAGCACAAGCACCGGCTGAAGCTCAAGGCACGTGTCGGCTACACACCGGCCCATGGCAGCGCATCGTCGGCGATCGCTGCGGTGACGCTCAAGAGCGGAGGCCACAAGTGAGCGTTTCCTCCGCCATCACCGACGCGAGCACCAACCGAAAGGCCTGCATGAACCGTCTGAGCCCCCCGATCGCCACCCGCGCAGCTCTCTTCGCGCTGGCGCTCTTGACCGCGCTCGTGCTCGCCGGGCCGGCCGCAGCTGACGACAGCCGCCAGCAGATCGCCTCGTTTGGCAGCTTTGCGGATGGTGGCCCGCAGGCACTGACGGTCGATTCCCACAACGGTGACGTCTACGCCCTGGATCCCGGTGCGGGCGCGCTCGTGCGCTTCACCGCCTCGGGCGCACCCGATAACTTCACCGCCGGGCCCGAGGCGGGCACCAACGCCATCACCGGTCTGCCGCTGGCCTCGACCGACCTCGGCCTGGCCCAGGTGGCGATTGATCGCTCCGGCGGCCCGGCCGATGGTGACATCTACATCACCGACGGATCGGGCTCGGCCGTCCGCGTCTACGCCAACGACGGCACCCTACGCACCACCCTCACCGGCTCCGGCACCCCCGCCGGCGCCTACGGGTTTGCCTGCGGCGTCGCCGTCGACCAAGCCAGCGGCGACGTCTACGTCGGCGACTTCGTCGGGCAGGCCGTGTGGCGCTACTCGCCTTCTGCGGCCACCCCCTCGGAGTCCGATTACTCCGGCGGGATCGCCACCGCCACGACCCCCTGCGGGGTGGCGGCAGCCCACGGCAAGGTCTACGCGGGTGACACCTATGATCACACCGACATCGAGCGCTTCAACGCCGCCGACTTCGCCACCGGCCCTCTGCCGACCCCGACCCCGACTGTGGTCGACGCGACCGCCCCGCGGGCCCTTGCCGTCGATCCCGCGACCGGCGATCTCTACGTCGAGGGCGAGACAACTCCTACAAATGGCGCTGGCGGAGGGATCTCACGGATTGCCGTCTACAGTTCCTCTGGCACGGTGCTCTACTACTTCGGCCGTCAGGACAAAGATGGTTCTCCCGCCGGTGTCGCCGTCGGCGGTCTCGGGGGCAACGCCTATCTCTCTGACCCGGTCAACAAGCGGATCGACGTCTTTGCCCCTCCGACGCCGTTGCCGGGCTTTGGCATCCGGAGCTTTGACGGCGCGGTCACCAACCAGGACGGCTCGACGGTCACCCAGGCGGGCTCGCATCCCTATCAGGCGACGACCACCTTCTCGATGAACGTGGGCTTCGACCCCGCCGGCCGGCCGTTTTCGAGCGCCATGGTCAAGGACATCCACGTCGATCTCCCACCGGGCCTTATCGGCGACCCCAGCGCCGTCCCGCGCTGCACCCAATCTGACTTCCTCGACGCGAGCCCCTCCAGCGGCCTGAGCGGCTGTCCCCACAACACCGCGGTGGGCTACACCGGCCTGCGCCTCAACTACGGCGGTGGCGGTGGTGACTACATCGAGTGGGACCCGATCTACAACCTCGTGCCGCCCCCCGGCGTTCCCGCCGAGTTCGGCTTCACCTCCTCCGTCGCTCCTGTGCGTCTGGATGCGTCAGTGCGTACCGGCGGTGACTACGGTCTCACCGTCGACGTCGACAACGTCAACGAGACCGCCGATCTGCTTGGCTCGACCGTCGTCTTCTGGGGCGTTCCGGCCGATCCAAGCCACGATCCTCTCAGGGGTTATTGCGTCAGTGGCCAGAATGCCACTCCCGGTACCGGCCAGAGCTGTCCCTCCGACGCGCCGCTGAAGCCTCTGCTCACGCTGCCGACCTCCTGTGTGGGGCCGCAGACGACCACGCTCCGGGCCGATTCGTGGGAGAACCCGGGCGTCTTTACGAGCGCGAGTTTCCTCAGCCATGACACTGCCGGCAATCCGATCGGCACGACGGGTTGTGATCGGTTGGACTTCACGCCGTCGATCACCGCGCAGCCCGACACGACGGTTACCGATACGCCGACGGGGTTGCATGTCAACGTGCATCTGCCGTTGGCGGGCTTGCAGGATGTCAATGGGTTGGCTGAGGCCAACCTCAAGCAGGCGGTGGTGACGTTGCCCGCAGGGTTCAGTGTCAACCCGGCGGCCGCCGATGGCTTGCAGGGTTGCTCGTCGGCGCAGATCGACATCCACGGTGCGGGTGCGGCCAGGTGTCCCGACGCGTCAAAGGTCGGCTCGGTGGAAATCGACACGCCGTTGCTCGACCACCCGGTCAAGGGCTCGGTGTACCTCGCGGCCCAGAACGACAACCCGACCAACTCGGTCCTGGGCATCTACATCGCGATCGATGACGCGCAGTCGGGAGTGGTGGTCAAGCTCGCCGGGAAGATCCACGCCGACCCGGCGACGGGACAGCTGACGACCACGTTTGACGACAACCCGCAGCTGCCGTTCACCGATTTCAAGCTGGACTTCTTCGGTGGTCCGCACGCGTCGCTGGCCACCCCTGACACGTGCGGGACCTACACCACCACGTCGGTGCTGTCGCCGTGGAGCGGGACGCCGGCCAAAACCCCGAGCGACAGCTCGGTGATCAACACCAACTGCGCCGGTGGGTTCGCCCCGTCGTTTGCGGCCGGTGCCACCAACCCGTCGGCCGGGCATGCCACCGGCTTCACGTTGCAGTTGGCGCGCCCGGATGGCCAGGAGCACATCCGCACGGTGAGCACGACGTTGCCGGCCGGAATCCTGGCCAACGTCGGCTCGGTGGCGCTGTGCTCGGATGCCGACGCCAGCGCGGGGACCTGTTCGGATGCTTCGCAGGTCGGCAGCACCGACGCCGCGGCAGGCCCGGGCTCAGATCCCTTCCATCTGCCGGGCAAGGTGTTCTTGACCGGTCCGTACAAGGGCGGGCCGTACGGGCTGGCGATCGTGACGCGCGCGGTCGCGGGCCCGTTTGATCTCGGCACGGTCGTGGTCCGCGCGGCGATCAGCGTCGATCCGACCGACGCGCACGTGACCGTCGTCTCTGACGATGTGCCCAAGATCGTCGACGTCAAGGGCCAGGACGGCACCACCGACGGGTTCCCGGTCCGGATCCGCTCGATCGCGGTCAACATGGACCGGCCCGGGTTCATGCTTAACCCGACCTCCTGTGACCCGATGAGCATCACCGGCGCCATCGGCTCGTGGGAAGGCAGCACAGCTGCGGTCTCCAGCCGCTTCCAGGTCGGTGGGTGCTCGAGTCTGGATCTGTCGCCCAAGCTGGCGATCAGCCTCACCGGGAAGGGACAGACCACCGACGACAAGCACCCCGGGGTGCACGCGGTGCTGACCCAGCCGATGGGGCAGGCCAACCTCAAGAAGGTCACCGTCAGCCTGCCGCTCTCGCTGGCCCTGGATCCCGACAACGCCAACGGGCTGTGCGAGTTCGCCGACGGCTCCAAGACCGAGCCGACATGTCCGAAGGGCTCGATCGTGGGCCATGTGACGGCGCGGTCGCCGATCCTCGATCAGCCGCTGACCGGGCCGGTGTACTTCGTCAAGAACATCCGGATCGACAAGAAGTCGGGCCGTCAGATCCGCACGCTGCCCAAGCTCGTGATCCCGCTGACCGGCCAGAACGGCATCCGCTTGAACGTCACGGGGACCAGCGACGTCGTCGACAACCACCTCGTGAGCACGTTCGACAACCTCCCCGACGCCCCCGTCAGCGACTTCACCCTCGACATCGACGGCGGCAAACACGGCATCCTCGTCGTCTCCGGGACCGACATCTGCAAAGCCACCCAAACCGCCACACACCAAATCAACGGCCAGAACGGCAAGACCGTCAACGCGTCGCTGGCCCTGAGCACGCCGGCCTGCCCGACCAAGATCATCAGCAAGAAGATCACGGCCAAGAGCGTCGTGGTGAAGGTCGGCGGGCTTGGTGCCGGCAAGGTCACGGTCACCGGCAAGGGCATCAAGAAGACCAGCAAGACGATCGCCAGCTCGACGGTCGCGACGATCACGGCCAAGCGGACCAAGGGCAAGCCGGGCAAGGTCACGGTCTCGTTCGACCCGACCGGGCCGGCGAAGGCGCGCAAGACCACCAAGTAGCGCTGGGCGCGTGTCCCGGGTCGCGGCGATGTGTCGCGACCCGGGATCGTGTGCCGGCTTAGGAGCGGCGAGCGGCTTCGTACTTGCCGAACAGGCGATCCAGCGCCTGAGCCGCCAGGCGATCGACCGTGATCTCGACCAATACGTCGGGATCGATCGGCTCATCGACCGGCAGCCCGTCAAGCCGATCGTTGTTACAGCGCGCCAGGTCGTAACGGCGGTGGCGCAACTGCTCGACGAGATCGTCGGTCAACGGCACCTCAAACTCCTCGGCATCGGGGTCGACCTCGTCGGGGTCCCAGCCGACGGCGGTGATCAACGCGGTCGCCGCGCAGAAGCGCATCGCCAGCACGTACTGCGCCTCAGGCCCGTACAGCAGGAAGTCCTCGAACAACTCGTGGCCGAGGTCCATCACCTTCTTGGCCTCCAGCCGCAGAACGTCGGCGGTCTCGCGATCAACGGTGAACGCGCGGGCGTGGGTACGCTGCGGGGTACTCATGGGAGGTATTGCTCCTTTGGGTCACGCCCCCGGTCGTTCGCAGCGACGCGGGGGCACGTGTTTGTCGGTAGGCGAAGCCTAGACGGTGGGGCGGATGGAACTTATCGGGGGAGCTGGACCGTCTTGGGGCCGTAGCGCAGGATGGTCCCGTCGAAGCCGATGGACGTGAGGCTGTCGGCGGTATCGAGCGCGCGGGTGCCCGTCGTGTCGTGGACGAAGATCTGGTTGGTGCCGGGCTCGGCGGATCTGGTGGTCCAGGCGACCGTGCCGTTGGGATTGATGGCCAGGAAGTAGTCAACGCCGGGGGCCTGAACGGTCTCGCCCGCGTTCGAGGCCAGGTTGGCGGTGACGATGGTGGCGTCGTCCTCGGGAACGGTGGCGATCCACGATCCCGAGGTCGCCACGGGGTGCTGTTGATAGTCGGTGACGTACGTGCGTCTGACACCTGTCGCACGCAGGCAGGCGGTGACGGAGCTCGGTGCGGTGTGCTTGGTGAGCGCGAGCGTCAGGGTCCCGCTGTGGCCACCGCAGTGGTCGGTGGGGGTGACGTCCGCGGACTGGGTCGTCTTGCCGTGGCGCCAGGTCAGCCGGTCGCCGACGAAGCGCACGTCGCGCAGGTGCAGGGCGCCATCCACCTCGAGTCTCGCGCCGTTCGCGCGGTGGACGCGGAGCACGTAGGACGGGCTGCCGCTAGTGACGTAGGCGATGGTCCCTCCGGGCCCGATCGCGACATCCCTCACCCAGGAGTCCTCGATCTCCCACCGCCCGCGGGCTCGCATCGCGTTGGCGCGGTACAGCGCGCTCGTGCCGTCCATGTACTTGCTCGCCTGGGTGATCACGTAGGCGACGACCGTCCCGCGGACGTGGACCTGCTCGAAGTAGATCCAGTAGCCATAGGCCGTGTCGATCACCCGCCGCTGGCCGGTCGCCGTCGAGCAACCGATCAGCACCCGTGTGCGGCGCAGCAGGATGACTGCTGCATGCGAGCGGGCCCGGACCTCTTCGTGCGCGCGCGGGGCGCAGCGGTCGTGGGGCGGGCCCGTTGCCAAAGCGCCCGCGGGCACCATGGCGGCGAGGACGAGCAGGGTGGACGTCAGGAAGAGCGCGAGTCGCTTCATCGCGGTCATCGACGTATCGCCCGGGTCAAAGTTGTGCTGATCTCGGCGAGGGAGCGCTGAGGCCGAGGCAGTTACCGCTCCCGGACGGCGTAGGTCAGGTGGGTCACTCGCTGCGTCGGCTCTGCGCGGACCGGCTCCAGGGCCATGCGGCTCGCGTCCACGCCCTCGAACAGGCGGATCCCGGAGCCCAGCAGCATGGGTGAGAGCGCGATCGTGAACTCGTCGATCAGGCCGGCGTTCACGTACTCGAGGATCGTCGCGCCGCCGCCCGCGATGCGGACGTCTCGATCGCCGGCGGCCTCGCGGGCCTGGTCGAGCGCGGTCTCGATGCCGTCGTTGACGAAGTGGAAGGTGGTCCCGCCCAGCCGCTGCCAGGGGTCACGCTGCTCGTGCGTCACGACGAAGACCGGTGTGTGGAACGGCGCATCCTCCGGCCATGCCGGCTCGCCGGCTTCGAACATGCGCTTGCCCATCACGCTCGCGCCGGTGCGCTCGAACGTCTCCCGCACGATGTCGTTCTCGCGCCCCTCCTCGCCGCCCTCGCCGAGCCCGAGGTTCTCCCGGAAGAACCGCTGCGGGAAGAGCCACTGCTGCAGCTCCATCCACTGCGGCCCCATCAAGTCCTCGATCGACTCTGGCGCGACGAACCCGTCCAACGACATCGTCACGCTGAAGAACACCTTCCCGGCCATCAGCCCTCAACTCCCTTGCGAACGATCTCGGCGACGTAGGCCGCCAGGTTGCCCAGGGTCTGCTGGCCGCCCTCGATCGCGTGGTACTTCTCGACCGCCTCGTCGCGCAGTTCCTTGGTGGGGAACACGGTGTGCATCTCGATCCGGGTCGCCGGGCCGTAGGGCGCGAACGTCAAGACCGACTCGAAGGCGTTCGGGTCGTCGCGGAACTCACCGTGGCGCAGCGCGATTCGCTGCGGCGGGGTGATCTCGGTCCAGGAGATCCACTCCTGGTAGTCGGTCCCGTCCGGTCCGTGCAGCACGAAGTCCCACTCCCCGCCGACGCGGAACTCGAACGCCCGCGTGGTGGTGGTGAACCCCTCCGGTCCCCACCACCGCGACAGGTGCCGCACCTCGGTGAACGCCTCGAACACGAGCTCTCGTGGGGCGTCGATGACCCGGGAGATGACGATCTCGCGGTCAGCCGCCGCGGAGTGCGCCGTCGTACCCATCAGCTGTCCTCCTGCCTTGCCTGCTTGAGGTCCTGCACGTACGCGTCCAGCCGGTCGAAGCTCTCGTTCCAGTACCGCTCGAACCCGCCGGCCCACTCGTGGACCGGCCGCAACCCGCGAGCGTCCAGGCCGTACAGGCGCTGCTTGCCCGCCTTCCGGTCCCGCACCAGCCCGACCTCCCGCAGCACCCGCAGATGTTTGGACGCCCCTGGCTGAGTCATCCCCAACTCCCGAGCCAACTCAGTCACCGGCCGCTCCCCCGCCCGCAGCAACACCAAAATCTCCCGCCGCTGCGGCTCAGCGATCGCATTAAAAACATCCGACGTCGTAGCAGCCCGTGCCATACCTTCCATCATATGCCCATATCGGCATGCGTCAAGCTCGTCGCCGCCGGTTCACCCAGGTGAGAACGTCATCGAGAGCCCCGACCACGTCCAGCTTCTTCAGCGGAAAGGCCGCGATGAGGTCGCCGACCTCAGTAGCTCCGTCGCAAGCGCTAACGAATTGGTCAGTACGCGGCTGGTACAGCTCACCATCGCCTCTGACGAACTGCCCCCACAGAGCCAGCTGCCCAACCTCGCGCCGGGAGTCCGCCTCAATTGCTTGTGCCAGGAAGCTAGGTGGGAACAGAGCCCGGTAGCCGGGAAGGTGG
>NZ_DASYJG010000072.1:0-3894 GCF_035996765.1 Baekduia sp. | reverse complement strand
GGAGCGCGACGTCGGCCAGCTGCAGCGGCTGCTCGCGACGCCGCTGCCGCGGATCGCCCTTGTGCTCGGCAAGGCGGCGGGCGCGGCGACGCGCGCGCTCGTGCAGGCCGTCGTGCTGCTGGTCGTGATCGCGATCGCGGGGATCGGCCTGCGCTGGCGCGTGGTCGGCGTGGCGGGTGCGCTCGTGCTGCTCGCGCTCGGGACGGGCGTGTTCGCGTGCCTGTCGATGACGATCGCCTCGCTCGTGAAGGAGCGCGAGCGCTTCATGGGCATCGGCCAGCTCGTGATGATGCCGCTGTTCTTCGCGTCCAGTGCGCTCTACCCGCTGTCGGTGATGCCCGGCTGGCTGCACGTCGTGGCGAGCGTGAATCCGCTGACCTACGAGGTCGAGGGGCTGCGAGGCTTCCTGCTCGGCGGCGGCCACCCGTGGCTGGACCTGCTGATCACGCTCGGCTGGCTGATCGTCCTGGCCACCGCCGCGACGCGCGCATATCCCAAGGCGATTCTCTAGATCAGCGCGGGCTCACCGCTGCTAGCATCACCCGCCGTATGCCGACGACGTCCCAGTTGGTCCGCAAGGGCCGCAACCCGAAGACGAAGAAGCTGGCCACGCCGGGCCTGAAGTACGGCAAGGGTCGCAAGAAGAAGGTTGCCGCTCCGCAGCGCCGCGGCGTCTGCACGCGCGTGTACACCACCACGCCCAAGAAGCCGAACTCGGCTCTGCGCAAGGTGGCCCGCGTGCGTTTGACCAACTCGATGGAGGTCACGGTCTACATCCCCGGCGAGGGCCACAACCTGCAGGAGCACTCCGTCGTGCTCGTGCGCGGCGGCCGCGTCAAGGATCTCCCGGGCGTGCGCTACAAGGTCATCCGCGGCACGCTGGACGCCTCCGGTGTGACGGATCGCAAGAAGAGCCGTTCCATGTACGGCGTCAAGAAGAAGTAGAGGCCAGATGCCCCGTCGCTCCGCAGCAACCATCCGGCCGATCGAGCCGGATCCCGTCCACCGCTCCCGCCTGGTCACCCAGGTGGTCAACACGGTCATGCTCGACGGCAAGAAGAGCACCGCCGAGCGGATCGTGTACGACGCGCTGGCCATCATCGGCGAGAAGACCGGCAAGGACCCGATCGAGCAGCTCGAGGCGGCGCTCAAGGCGCTGACCCCAGCCCTCGAGGTCCGCTCCCGTCGCGTCGGCGGCGCCACCTACCAGGTGCCCGTCGAGGTCCCGCCGCGCCGCTCCCGCACGCTGGCCGTCCGCTGGCTCGTCGAGTTCGCCCGTCAGCGTCGCGAGAAGACGATGGCCCAGCGCCTCGCCAACGAGCTGATGGATGCCATCAACTCCCAGGGCGGCGCTTACAAGCGCAAGGACGACATCTACCGCATGGCGCAGGCCAACAAGGCCTTCGCGCACTACCGCTGGTAAGCGCTTCGGCTCACTCCGCTTCGGTTCGACGGCCGCCCACCGGGCGGCCGTCGGCGTTCTCGCCCCGCACACTGACCGGGCCGCCGAGGACGAGCAGCGCACTGCCCGACAGCAACAGCAACGCGCCGCCGAGGGTCTCGAGGTAGTAGCCGGTGCCGGGCCCCGCCGTCGCCTCGGTGTAGACCTCGCCGACCGAGCCGGTGTCGTGCACGTGCGAGCGGTCCCAGTGCACGGCGATGGCCAACGCCACGAGGCCGGTCAGTGCCAGCCCGGTCATCGCGATACGCGCGCCGCGCAGCGCTGCCGTCAGCAGCCAGAGGGCCAGCAGCGCGAGGACGATCAGCGCAGGGCCGTGGCGGTTCCAGCCGCTCTGCGCGGCGTCGTAATCGACCGCGCGGGTCGTGGTCTCGACGGTGATCTGGATGATCGTCGTGAAGGTCGCGACGATCAGCAGCAGGGCACCGGCCAGACCGGCCAGTGCCAGCGCGGCACGCAGGGCGCGAACGCCTGGTGAGGGCGACCGGCCGGTACCGAACCCTTTGCTATCATCGCGGCCTGTCCCGTGTTGAGCGCCGCTCACGTGCGCGCCTTTACCCCGGGACGCTCTCTGCGCCAGCATGGAGACCTCGAGCACATAGCGCGACGCCCGGGAAACATCCCTGACGTGCGCGCGGGCCCGAGGGGCCCGTTTTCTTTGCCCGCAGCCACCGCTTCCCCACCGCCTTCAGATATGCCACGCAAGTTCTCCCTCCAGAAGACCCGCAACATCGGGATCATGGCGCACATCGACGCCGGTAAGACGACGACGACCGAGCGCATCCTTTACTACACCGGTCGCACGTACAAGATCGGTGAGGTCCACGAGGGCGCGGCCACGATGGACTGGATGGAGCAGGAGCAGGAGCGCGGCATCACGATCACGTCCGCTGCGACGACGTGCACGTGGGACGAGCACCGCATCAACATCATCGACACGCCCGGCCACGTGGACTTCACGGTCGAGGTTGAGCGCTCGCTGCGCGTCCTCGACGGCGCCATCGCCGTGTTCGACTCGGTCGCCGGCGTCGAGCCGCAGTCAGAGACCGTCTGGCGCCAGGCCGACAAGTACCACGTCCCCCGCATCGCGTTCATCAACAAGATGGACCGCATCGGCGCGGACTTCGACCGCTCGGTCGAGACCATGATCGATCGCCTGGGCGCCAACGCCGTGCCGGTCCAACTGCCGATCGGCGCCGAGGCCGACCTGGTCGGGATCATCGACCTGATCGCGATGAAGGCCATCATCTACAACGATGACCTCGGCAAGGACTTCGACGTCATCGAGATCCCCGAGGAGCATCAGCTTCGCGCGGAAGAGGCGCGCGAGACGCTCATCGACGCCGTCGGCACCTTCGACGACGACCTGGCCGAGGCCTACCTCGAGCACGGCGACGTCGAGATCGGCCAGCTCAAGGCCGCGATCCGCAAGGCCGTCCTCGAGCTCGGCATCACCCCGGTCTTCTGTGGCTCGGCTTTCAAGAACAAGGGCGTGCAGCCCCTGCTCGACGCCGTTGTCGACTACCTGCCGTCCCCGCTGGACGTGCCGCCGGTCGAGGGCATCGTCGAGGCGCGCAACGGCGACATCACCGAGGAGGTGCGCAACGCCTCCGACGAGGAGCCGTTCGCCGCGCTGGCCTTCAAGATCGCCGCCGACCCGTTCGTCGGCAAGCTCACCTACTTCCGCGTGTACTCCGGCCGCCTGTCGGCGGGTTCGCGCATCCTCAACGTCTCCTCGGGCAAGACCGAGCGCGTCGGCCGCATCCTGATGATGCACGCCAACGACCGCGAGGAGCTCGAGGAGGTCTACGCCGGCGACATCGCCGCGGCGGTCGGCATCAAGCAGATCGTCACGGGCGACACGCTGTGTGCCCCGGACGCTCCGATCAAGTTGGAGAACATCGTCTTCCCCGAGCCGGTCATCAAGGTGGCCGTCGAGCCCAAGACGAAGTCCGACCAGGAGAAGATGTCGGTCGCCCTGGGCCGCTTGGCCGAGGAGGACCCGACGTTCCAGGTCCAGACCAACGAGGAGACCGGCCAGATCGAGATCTCCGGCATGGGCGAGTTGCACCTCGAGGTGCTGGTCGACCGGATGCGCCGCGAGTTCAACGTCGAGGCCAACGTCGGCAAGCCGCAGGTGGCCTACCGCGAGACCATCCGCCGGGTCGTCGAGCGCGAGGACCTCACCTACAAGAAGCAGACCGGTGGTTCAGGTCAGTTCGCGAAGGTCCAGGTGGCCATCGCGCCGCTGGAGATGACCCCGGACGGCCCGAGCTACGAGTTCGAGAACAAGGTGACCGGTGGTCGCATCCCGCGGGAGTACATCCCCTCGGTCGACGCCGGAATCCAGGATGCACTCCAGGTCGGTGTCCTTGCCGGCTACCCGATGGTGGGGGTCAAGGCGAGCCTGCTCGACGGCGCAGCGCACGATGTCG
>NZ_DASYJG010000071.1:0-19701 GCF_035996765.1 Baekduia sp. | reverse complement strand
TCGACCTCGGCCTCGGCGTCCTTGGCGCGTGCCTTGAGCTCCTTGCGGCCGGTCCGCACCGCCTCGAGCTCGGCCTCCAGCTCGTCGCGCCGCGCGGTCGCCTCGGCCAACTGGGCCTCGACACCGCCCCGGCCGTCGCGCAGACCGGCCAGCTCGGCATCGAGCTGATCGCGCCGGGCGCCCGCCGCGGCCAGCTCGTTCTGCAGCGCCTCGCAGCGCCCGCCGAGCTCGGCGACCTGGCGCTGCAGGTCGGTGTCGCCGGAGCGTGCGGCGTCCAGCTCGCCGGAGAGCAGGCCGGCCCGCTCCTGGGCGGAGGACAGCTCGTGGGCGAGATCCTCGTAGCGCGCGGTCGCCTCGGCGAGGCGCTGCTCGGCCGCGGCCGCGCGGTCGCGCGCGGCGGCCAGCTCGCCGTCGAGCGCAGTGCTGTGCTCGTGGACCGAGGCGAGCTGGGCCGCGAGCTCGTCGACGCGCGTGGCCGCCTCGTCGCGCTCGCCGGCCGCGCGGGCGGCCTCCTCGCGCAGACGCTCCAGCTCCGCGTCGGCGCGCTCGAGCTGCTCGGCGGCCGACCGCGACGCGATCTCGGCCTCCAGGCGCGCCTCGCGCTCGACGGCCAGCGCCTCGCGCGCGGCGAACGCCTCGGCGTCGGCCGCCGCACGCGCTTCGCGCTCGGCGACGACCTCCTCGGCCGGGGCCGAGAGGCCGGAGGTGGCCATCTGGCCGATCGACGCCTGGAGCCTCTCGCGCTGCTCGCGGCCGACCTGCAGATCGTCGCCGGGCGCCATGACGACGCAGATCGCCCACGGCTCGCCCTCGTCATAGACCGGGAAGCGGCAGGCGCGCATCGCGCGGCGGCCGTCGCGGGCCAGGATCGTCTCGCGCGCGTCGAGATGCCCGTGGGCTTCGAGCACCAACGCGTCAAGCTCGGCGACGCGATGCGCCACATCGGCGGGCTGCAGCGCGTTGTCGGTCTTGCCGGCCAGGCGCGAGGCCTCGAGGCCGACGAGGTCGGCAAAGGACGGGTTGACGGCGACGTAGCGGCCCGCGGCGTCGCGGACGCAGGCGGGAAGCGTGGCCTCCAGCAGGGCGTCGGCCAGGGGGCCGAGGCGCTGCACGGCACCCGCGTTCGGGTTCAGGTTGGATCCGTCGGTCATCCGTGACTCGCGACCTCATCGACCCCGGAACCCGGTCCATCGGATCTTCGGGCGCGCTCGCGGACGAACGTTCGGGCCGTCACAGGTATTCTGGACGGACCACTTAACGAGGAAACCTGGAGCAGCAATGGCCGTCGAGACCAGCGTCTACAACGACACGACGGACGAGCAGAAGGCCATCATCGAGATGGTCCGCCAGTTCGTCGACGAGCAGATCATCCCCAACGCCGAGCACTACGACGGCGCCGACGAGTACCCGAAGGCGATTGTCGACCAGCTAAAAGAGTTGGGATTGTTCGGCATCACCATTCCGGAGGAGTACGGCGGCCTCGGCCTCGACCTCACGACCTACGTGATGGTCGTCGAGGAGCTGTCGCGCGGCTGGATCTCGATCAGCGGCGTGATCAACACGCACTTCATCGGGTCCTACCTGCTGCTCAAGTACGGCAGCGAGGAGCAGCGCGCCAAGTACCTGCCGCGGATGGCGACCGGTGAGATCCGCGCCGCCTTCTCGCTCTCAGAGCCCGAGCTCGGCTCCGACGTCCAGGCGATCAAAACCAACGCCAAGAAGATCGCTGACGGCAGCTACGAGATCAACGGCCAGAAGATGTGGGTGACCAACGGCTTGATGTCGTCCTTGGTCTTCCTGCTGGTCAAGACCGACCCTGACGCGCAGCCCACCCACAAGGGCTTCACCTGCTTCATCACCGAGAAGGAGGCGGGCGTCAGCGAGAATACCGGTGAGTACGCCGGCCTGGTGGTCCCGCCCAAGATCAAGAAGATGGGGTACAAGGGCGTCGAGTCCACCGAGTTGGTCTACGACGGGTACAAGTGCCCGGCCGAGAACATTCTCGGTGGCGAGGACGAGGGGCTCAACGCCGGCTTCGCGCAGATGATGGACGCGCTGGAGGTCGGCCGGGCCAACGTCGCCGCCCGTGGCGTCGGCCTCGCTCAGCGCGCGCTGGAGCTCGCGCTGAAGTACTCCCAGGAGCGCAAGACCTTCGGCAAGCCGATCGCCCAGCACCAGGCGATCCAGTTCAAGCTCGCCGACATGGCGACGCAGCTCGACGCCGCGCGCCTGCTGACGCGCCGCGCCGCGATGATGAAGGATGCGGGCCTGCGGTCGGACATGGAGGCCGGCATGGCCAAGCTGTTCGCCTCAGAGACCGCGCACTTCTGCGCCGAGCAGTGCCTGCGCATCCACGGCGGCTACGGCTACTCCAAGGAGTACGAGATCGAGCGGATCTACCGCGACGCGCCGCTGCTGCTGATCGGCGAGGGCACGTCGGAGATCCAGCGGATGGTCATCGGCAAGAAGCTGTTGCAGCGGCACAAGATCTAGGCGAGGCGGAGGTCGTTGCTCGCGCCCGATACGGTTCGGGTGTGAGCAGCGACGCACCGCAGTTGATCGAGCAGGCCGCCCGGAGCGTCCTCGACGAGGTCACGGCGCTCAAGCCGATGAAGCTCGTCGTGGGGATCGACTTCCACGGCCGCGGCGACACCCAGCAGTTCCGGCTCGAGCTGCCTGAGCTCAAGGTCACCAAGGACATCGCCGCCGATGCCCGTGTGCGCGTCGAGATGCGCCGCGACTTCTTCAACTTGATGGTCGAACATGGCGCCAAGGTCGATGACTGGGCCCAGGCCGTCCACGAGGGCCGCATGAAGGCGACGGGCGTCCAGCAGTACCTGCAGCTGATCCAGCGCGTGGTCGAGAAGCACCAGGAGCGCGCGCGGCTGCGCCGCGCGCATAAGTAGGAATAGCGCCCCGGAAAATCCGGAATAGAAGGCCGGCTTCAGCGTGCCAGGGCCGGGACCTGCTGCGTGATGCAGTGCGGGCCGCCGCCGCCGAAGGCGTGGACGACGCCGGGGACGCCGATGACCTCCTTGAATCCTTCGAAGGCGTCGCGGATGCGCGCGAGCGCCTCGGTGTCGAGGTCGGGTTGGCCGGCGGTCGGGACGATCACGAAGCGGTCGCCGACGTAAAAGTTCATGTAGGACGCGACGACCTGCTCGCCGTCGACCTCGGCGTAGGCCACGGGGTCGAAGTCGATGACCTCTAACCCGGCGGCAAGCGCGACCTCGCGGTTGTGGGCCATGTTGTCGTGGTTGGGGTTGTCGGGTGCGGCGCGCTGGAGCAAGACCGTGCCGGGCTTGGTGAAGGCGGCGATCAGGTCGACGTGGCCGTCGGTGTCCTTGTCCTCCAACAACCCCTGCCCGAGCCAGACGACGCGTGACACCCCGAGGTAGTCCTTGAGGTGCTGCTCGATCTCGTCGCGGCCCAACGCGGGATTGCGGTTGGGGTGCAGCAGGCACTGCTCGGTGGTGAGCAGGGTGCCCGTGCCGTCGACGGCGATCGAGCCGCCCTCGAGCACCAATGGCGCCCGGACGACCTCAGCGCCGGCGCGCCGCGCCAGCATCCCGCCGATCGCCTGATCGCTCTCATAGCCCTCGAACTTGCCGCCCCAGGCGTTGAAGCCGAAGTGGACCCCGACGCGCACGCTCGGCTCGATCACGTGGTCGACAACGAAGATCGGCCCGCTGTCGCGCAGCCAGGAGTCGTCGACGGCGAGCTCCACCACCTCGACGTTGCCGTCCAGCGCCGCGCGCGCCTCCGCGGCGTCGGCCACATCGCGGGCGACCATCGTCACCGGCTCGAACGCGGCGATCGCGTTGGCGACCCCGGCGCTCTCGCCCTTTGCGGCACTCAGCTGGCCGCCCCACAGCTCCCGCCGGCACGGCCAGGCCATCAGCGTCCGCTCGTGCGGTGCCCATTCAGGCGGCATCGTCAGTCCAGCGGCGGCAGGCGTCGTCATGGCGTTAGGCAGGATGCCAGCTAGCATCGCGACCATGGGCACCAAGGTGCGGCCGATCCGCTTTGAGACTGGCCTGTTGGACGAGCTCGAGCAACGCCTACATCGCGACGGGGAGGAGCTCTCGCATTTCGTCAACGCTGCGGTTGACCGCGCGCTGCACGGTGAAGAGCGAACGGTGCGCCTGATTCCCGAGCCGCTGTCACAGGAGGCGCTGGCCGATGCGGCGACCGCGTACCAGCACGCGCTGCTGGCACGCGACGACCGTCAGGCCCGCGCGCAGATCGAGGGGCTCTTGCACCGCGGGGCGCGGATCGTCGACATCTACACCTTGGTCCTGACACCTGCGCTCGAGGAGATCGGCGAGCTGTGGTCGCTGGAACAGGTCAGCGTCGCCGACGAGCACTACGCGACCGAGGTGACCGCTCAGCTGCTAACCACGCTGGCGCCGGACCGGCGGCTGGCGCCGACACGCGGACGGCTCGCGGTCGTCACCGCCTCACCCGACGAGCACCACGCGCTCGGCGCGCGCATGCTCGCCGACCTGCTCGAGCGCGGCGGCTGGGAGGTCATCGCGCTGGGGGCGGCGGCGCCGGCCGACGCGCTGGCCGACCTCGTCGCGACCGAGTGCCCCGACGTCGTCGCGCTGTCGACCTCGACCGTCGGCCGGCTTCCCGGTGCCGAGGAGGCGGTCGGCATGCTGCACCGGGTCCGCCCGCGGCCGCTCGTCGCCGTCGGCGGCGCGCTCTACCGCGGACCCGTCATCGAGCTGGCGCGCGCCTGGGGTGCCGACATCGTCACCAGCGACCTGGCGCTGTTCGTCGACGAGCTGCGCGGGCGCTTTCCGCCGGCGACCGCCTGACGGCACCGCCCCAGCGCGTCGAGGGCCGATTGGATCTCGGAGAACGAGATTCAGTCGTCCCTCGACGCCGTGTGGGGCTAGGCTCAGCAGCGATGAGGCTGTTGCCCCAGGAGCAGGATCGCCTGCTGCTCTTCCTCGCCGCCGAGCTGGCGCGGGCGCGCCGGGCGCGCGGGCTCAAGCTCAATCAGGCGGAGGCGACGGCGATCATCGCCGACGGGATCTGCGAGCTGGCGCGCGATGGGCTGCGCTACGACGCGGTCGTCGTCGGCGCGTACGCGATCCTCGGCGAGGACGACGTGCTCGACGGCGTGCGTGCGCTCGTGCGGCGCATCGAGGTCGAGGCGGTCTTCCGGGACGGACGCCATCTCGTGGTGGTCGAGGATCCGCTCGACGGGGCGCCGCCCGCGGCGCCGGAGCGCGAACCCGACATCGCGTGGCTCGACGGCGCGGTGGCCCGGATCACCATCGTCAACGAGGGCGCGGTGCTCGTTGGCGTGACCAGCCACATCCACGTCTTCGAGACCAACCCCATGTTGAACTTCGACCGCGCGGCCGCGTGGGGGATGCGCCTCGCCGTGCCGGCGCGCACCAAGGTGTTCTTCGCCCCCGGTGAGCCGATCGAGGTCGCGCTGATCCCAATCGGCGGCGCACGCATCGTGCGCGGGCACGGCGAGCTGGTCGACGGTCCGCTCGACGAGCCGGGCGCGCGTGAGGCCGCGCTGGCGCTGGCGCGGGAGAAGGGCTACCGCGGTGCATAGGTCCGACCCTGTCCGACTTGGCGACACCGACCTCCACGTTCTCGCCGAGCGCGATGACGTCCACGGCCCCGACCAGCTCGTCCCCGGCTTTGGCAACACGATGCGCGACGGGCTCGGCGCGCGGGCGCAGCGCGGCGGCGTCGACACCGCGATCGTCGGTGGCCTGATCCTCGATCCGATCCTCGGCGTCCGCTACGCGTCGATCGGCGTGGCCGGCGGCCGCGTCGTCAGCGTCGGTCGCGCCGGCAACCCGGACACGATGGATGGCGTCGATGTCGTGCTCGACGTCGGCACCGCCGTGCTCGACGCGACCGGGATGATCGTGACCCCCGGCGGCGTCGACACGCACGTGCACTGGCTCTCACCGCAGGTCACCGACGCGCTGCTGGCCGGCGGGATCACCACGATGGTCTCCCAGGACTACGGCCCGGTCTGGAACCTCGGCACCAACCCGGAGTCCGGCCTGGCGACGACGTGGGCCGCGCTGGAGGACGCGCCGATCAACGTGGCGCTCTTCGTCCGCGGCTCCTCCTCGCGTGCCGAGCGCGTCGAGGACGGCCTGCGCGCCGGCGGCGCCGCGCTGAAGATCCACGAGGACGTCAGCGCCGGCCCGGCCCAGATTCGCACGGCGCTCGACGTCTGCGATCGCCACGACGTGCAGCTGGCGATCCACACCGACGGGCTCAACGAGGTCCTCTCGGTCGAGGGGACGCTGGCGGCGTTTGCCGGCCGCTCGGTCCACGCCTTCCACATCGAGGGCGCGGGCGGCGGCCACGCGCCCGACCTCCTGCGCCTCGCCGGCCGCGAGCGGATCCTGACCTCCTCGACGACGCCGACCGTCCCGTTCGGCGTCGACACCGCCGCTGAGCACGCCGCGATGGTCGCCGCGGTCCACGTGCTGGAGCCGGGGCGGATCCACGGCGATCTGACCGCCGCGCAAGCACGGGTCCGGCCCGCCACGATGGCCGCCGAGGGCGTCCTGCACGACCTGGGGATCATCCACATGCTGTCGAGCGACTCGCAGGGCATGGGCCGAGCCGGTGAGGTCGTGCGGCGCGCCTTCCAGAACGCGGATGTGATGAAGCGCGCGCGGGGCAACGCCGGATACGCCGCCGGCCTCGCCGACAACGAGCGCGTTCTGCGCCACCTGGCCAAGGTCACCATCAACCCCGCGATCGTCCACGGGCTGTCGCACGACGTGGGCGCGCTGACGCCGGGGCGCGTCGCCGACTGCGTCCTGTGGCTGCCCCAGCACTTCGGCGTCCGACCCGAGTTGGTGGTGAAGATGGGGGTGGCGGCCTGGGGCGCCAGCGGGGATGCCAATGCCACCACCATGCTCTGCGAGCCCGTCGTCGTCCAGCGCCAGATCGGCGCCCACGGGGCGGCGGCCGCCCGGCTGTCGATCGCCTTCACCAGCGCCGCCGCGCAGGACACCGAGCTCCCGACGACCCGGACGCGCTCGATCGTGCGTGGCTGCCGCGACGTCACCGCCGCCGACATGGTGCGCAACGACGTGCGCGCCGAGGTCGACGTGGCGCCCGACGGCTCGTCGGTGACCGTCGATGGCGAGGTTGTGGGGATCGCGCCCGTCGAGGAGGTCTCGCTGTCCTGGAACTACCTGCTCGGCTGATGGCGATCGCCGCACCACCAATCGTCCACGACCCGATCCCGTTCGGCTCCTGGCGCATCGCCGAGACCCGCGCGTACGCCGTCCGCCACTACGGACTGCACCGCGCGCGGTTGATCGCGCCGAAGGTCATCGTCGAGCACATGACCGAGAACGCGTCCTTCTCGGAGACCTTCAACACGTTTGCGCCGGACGTGCCCGACAGCGAGCTCCACGAGCTGCCCGGCACCTGCGCGCACTTCGTGATCGACACGAACGGGACCATCCACCAGCTCGTCTCGCTGAAGTGGATCTGCCGCCACACGGTCGGGTTGAACTGGACGGCGATCGGGATCGAGCACGTCGGCTTTCGCGAGGCCGGAGTGCTCGGCTCGATCAGGATGCTGCGTGCCTCGCTGAGGCTCACGCGCTGGCTGCAGGCGAAGTACGGCATCACCGACAACAACGTGATCGGTCACGCCGAGTCGCTGAGCAGTCGATATCACCGCGAGAACGTGGTGCGGTTGAAGACGCAGACGCACGGTGACTGGCCGCACCGGTTCATGGTCACCTACCGCCGCGATCTCGCCGCCGAGTAGGGTCCCTCACCATGGCCCTGCCCGAACCGTCTTCGTCCACCGCCGCGCTGGTCACCGGAGCCTCCTCCGGCATCGGTGTCGATCTGGCGCGCGAGCTGGCCGGCCGCGGCCACAACGTCGTCCTGGTCGCCCGCCGCGTCGACCCCATGGAGGCGCTAGCCGCCGAGCTGCGCGAGGCCCACGGCGTGCGCGCCGAGGTGCTGGCCGCCGACCTGATCGACCCCGAGGCGGTTGCCGCGCTGCCGGAGCGGGTTGCAGCGCTGGGCCTCGACGTCAACATCCTCATCAACAACGCGGGCTACGGCAGCGCGGGGCAGTTCGTCGACCTCGACGGCCGCTCCGAGAGCGACATGGTGCGGTTGAACTGCGAGACCGTCGTCGCGCTGTCGCACGCCTACGCGCCGGGCATGGTGCAGCGCGAGTCGGGCGCGATCCTGATCGTCGCCTCCTCGGCCGGGATCCAGCCGATCCCGGGCCAGGCGACCTACGCCGCGAGCAAGGCCTTTGCCTTGAGCTTCGCCGAGGCGCTGCACACCGAGCTGTCACACCTCGGCGTCGCGGTCACCGCGCTCTGCCCTGGCCCGATCGACACCGAGTTCGCGCAGCGCGCCGGGCTGACCGACGCGTTCGCGAGCCTGCCGTCGTTCGTCCGGGTGTCCTCGCCGGACTGCGCCAAGACGGCGATCAACGCGCTCGCGAGCAACCGCCGCATGGCCGTGCCGGGGATGGCGATCAAGGCCAGCGTCGTCTCGTCGCGATACACCCCGCACGCGATCCTGCTGCCGATGTTGAAGCGCTTCTACCCCGCGTAGGACTGCTCGCGCGCGCACCAGTAGGTGGTGCGCCCGCCGATCGTCCCGCGCGCCATGTCGGCTCCGCAGCGCGGGCAGACGCCGTCGCGCCGGCGGTGGGGGATGATCTCGCCCGTGTGGACGCCGCCGCGCTCGATGGCGCGGCGCGTGGCGGCGCGGATCTCGCGACGCAGGTGATCGAGCTCAGCGTCGTCGAGGCCGCCGGCCGGCCGGCGCGGATCGAGCTTGGCGCGCCACAGCGCCTCGTCGGCGAGCAGGTTGCCGACGCCGGCGATCACCGCCTGATCCATGATGCGCGCCTTCAGCGGCCCGTCGCCACGGCCGACACGGGCCCGGAAGTCGTCGCGGGTGACCTCGGCGGCATCCGGACCGAGGCGATCCAACCGCGGATCCAGGACGGCGCGGCCGAGCCGGCGCTTGTCGCGTAGCGCCAGCCAGCCGCCGTCGGCGAAGCGCAGCGTGAAGCGATCCCAGACCGGCAGGTGCTTGCGGCCGCCGTCAGACCAGTAGTCGCCGGCCGCGTCGTCGTCGATGACGATCCGTCCGGCCATGCCCAGGTGGAGGCCGAGCACGGGCCCGCCGTCAGTCTCGATCCACATGGACTTGCCCTGGCGGTGGGCGGAGACGAGGCGGTGGCCGACCAGCGCGTCGGCGATCTCGCCGGGTGCGTGGGGACGACACACATAAGCGTCAGCATCATCGACGGCGACGATCTCTCGATCGAGGCCCCGCTCGGCGATCAGGGCGCGAGCGGACTCGACCTCGGGCAGTTCCGGCATGGCGGTGCAGGGTACGAGATGATCGGCAGGCCATGAGCGACGCCGAGCGCAAGCCGATCCTCGTCACGATCTCGATCAGCCACTACTGCGAGAAGGCACGCTGGGCGCTGGATCGCGCGGGCATCGCCTACGACGAGCGCCGCCACCTGCCGGCGATCCATCGCTTTGCGGTCAAGCGCGCCGGCGGCCGTCAGACCGCGCCGGTGCTCGTCTGCAACGACGGCACCGTGATCGACGAGTCCTCCGACATCGTCGTCTACGCCGACGGGCGCGCGCCCGAAGGCCGTGGCTCGATCCTGGCCGACCCGACGCTCGCCGCCGAGGCTCGCGCGCTGGCCGACGACTTCGACGAGCGCCTGGGCCCCGCGACGCGGCTGTGGGTCTACCACCAGATGTTCGACTACCCCGAGCTGGTGCAGGTGTCGATGACCGATGGCGTGCCGACCTGGCAGCGCCACACGTTCCGTTATGGCAACAAGGCGGTCGCGTTCGCCGTGGCCAAGGTCCTCGGCGTCAACGACGAGAACGCCGTCGCAGCCGAGCGCACCTTCCGCGAGATCTACGCCGACGTCGACGACCGTCTCGCCGACGGCCGCCGCTTCCTCGTCGGCGACGCGTTCTCCATCGCCGACCTCACCTTCGCGGCGCTGTCAGCGCCGCTGATCGCCCCGCCGGAGTACGGCGTGCGCCTCCCGTCCGTCGACGAGCTGCCACCCGGCATGCGCCCGACCGTCGAGGAGCTTCGCGAAACACCCGCGGGCCAGCACGCCCTGCGGATGTTCGCGACCGAGCGCAGCTAGCGCAGGCGCCGGAGGCCGGCGATGATCTGGTCGCGGTCCTCGCTGGTGACGCCGAGCGCGTCGGTCTCGGCTTGAACCGCGGCGAGCTCTTGGACGTTGTTGGCGCGGCCATGGCGCACGACGGCGTCGGAGACCGGCAGCGCGGCCCCGATCGCCGCCGACAGGCCCAGCAGCGTCTGCTGCGTGCCGTCGCTGAGGTCGAAGCCGAGCACGATCAGCACCACGATGATCGCCTGACCGAGCGCGAGCTGCTGCGCGCGCGGCACGTCTGGCGTCTTGAAGCCCGTGGAGCCGTTGAAGACGGCGTCCCATGCCTTGCGCAGCGATGTCAGGAGTGCCATGTCAGGAGTCGTCCGCGGTGGTGGTGGTGGGCGCGGGCGGGGGCGCAGACATGGCCGGCGGGCCGGCGATGACGGCCTCTGCGGCGCGCTGTGCCGCAATGACGGCGGTCTCTGCGGCCGTCTCGGCCTCGGTGTCGACGAGCGCCCCTTGGGGCATCGCCACGTTCGCGGCCGCATCGGCCTTCGCGCGCACATCAGCGACGTCGGCCGCCGAGCACTTGGCCTTCGTCATCCAGTCGGCGACAGCGTACGCGCGTCTCGCCGCCTCTTTCGCGTTGATGACGACCTGCAGCATGTAGGGGCGGGTCGCCGCCTCGCCGGTCTTCACCCGGGCAGCCGCGTCGCGGGCGGTCGCCGCCGCGTCGATCGCCGCATTGACGTCATCCATCACCGTCGGAGGCGTAGGAGGCTCGGGATCGGAGGATTGCATCGAGCGCAGCAGCGCGACGAGCAGACCGGCGCCGAGGAGGAGGAAAGCGGCCACGGTGGCGATCAGCGCATCGGTGTTCGTCGTCGACTCCAGGGGCTGGGTGATCGTCGCACCCTGGTTTGCGGGAGGGTCACTCGCTGGCGGATCACCGATCGGTGTCGTTGGCGCGTCGCCCGGCGCCCCCTTGGCCGAGCTGGAGATCCTGATCAACGTCCGTCTCGACGTGGCGCTGCGCGACACGTCGCCGTGACGCACGTGCCACGTCGGCCGGCCGCGGTGGGCCGGGACGGTGACGCTGGCGAGGATGCGCGCCGCGGAGCGGTCGGCGGGGGCAGATGATGTGGTGCTGCCGGGGGCGGCGGTCGTTCCGGGGACGGTGGTCGACCCGGGGGCCGCGGTCGATCCGGGGGTGGTCGTGGAAGCGGGCGTCGACGACGACGCAGCGTCCTCTAGCGTGCCGAACTTGAGCGTGGAGCCGATCGGCTGCTGGATCGTCGTCGCACCGTCCTTGGTGGTGATCTTCGTGTCTTGGGTGAGGCTTGGGATCACGACCCACATGACCCCGGCGAAGACCACGATGAGGAGGCCCGCGGCGATCGCGAGCAGCACGGAGGAGGCGACCTTCATGACGCGTGCGAGCTGGGTGACGATGGCGCTCATGGCGCGACTATCCCAAATCCTGGACGTCAGCGATAAGAATTTGTGCGCGCTTGGCTCTCCCTAAGTGGGAAACGCGCACGGGGCGCCGTTTGAAGGGCGCCCCGTCGGTCATGCGAGTGGGTGTGGTGAAGTTGGCCGCTAGGCCAGCGACGCCTCGTTGTCGTACAACTTCAGCACCTTGACCTGCTCGGACGAGGTCGCGTCGATGCAGAGGCGGCAGAGGACGCACTCGTCGACGTTGCCGGCGACGATCTCGACCTTGCCGTTGGCGTCTGAGTAGATGTCGACGGGACAGACCTCGCGGAGCTTGGCCGCGACGGCCGCGTCGTCGACGATCGCGTCGGAGACCTCGATGCCGATGAACGTTCCGTCGGTCCTCATGCGCTGACGCTCCTCTCGGCGAGCTTGGCCTTCATGATCTCGGGGATCTCGGAGATCTCCTCGGCCACCGTGATCCCGGCCTCGGCGAGGCGCGCGATCTTCTCGGTGGCGGTGTCCTCCTTGCCCTCCACGATCGTGCCGGCGTGGCCGAAGCTCATGCCGGGCATCTCGTCCATGAACCGGCCGGCCATGAACGCGACGATGGGAAGGCGCGAGTTGTTCTCGGTCACCCACCGCGCCAGCTCGGCCTCCATGCGGCCGCCGGGCTCGGTGTAGATGACGATGCCCTCGGTCTCCTCGTCGGCCTCGAAGAGCGGCATCAGCTCGGCGTAGGTCTGGCCGATGATCGCGTCGCCGCCGATCGAGACGGCGGTCGAGATCCCGAGGCCGGCGGCGCTGAGCGTTGACGACATCTCGGTCGTCATGCCGCCGGAGCGGGAGATGACGCCGATCGAGCCCTTCTTGTAGGACTTGGCCGCGTCCTTGGCCGGGCCGCCGATGCCGCCCATCTTGATGACGTCGGGGACGATGATCCCGAGGCAGTTGGGGCCGATGATGCGGGCGCCGCGGAGGTTGGCAAGCTCGACCATCTGGGCGACGTCGCGGCGCGGGATGCGCTCGGTGACGATCACGATGATCTTGATGCCGTTCTCGATGGCCTCGAAGACCGCGTCCTTGGTGAACGCGGGGGGGACCGTGACGACGCTGCCGTCGATCGGCTGCCCGTGGTGGGCAACGGCCTGGGCGACGGTGTCGAAGACCGGCACGCCGTGGACCTCGCGGCCCAGGCGGCCTGGCGTGACACCGCCGACGACCTTCGCGCCCTTGCCGTAGTCCAGGCACTCACGCGTGAGGTTGACCGCCTCGCGCCCGGTGATGCCCTGGACGATGAACGTCGTGGTCTCATCAACGAGGATGCTCATGCTGCCGCTCCTTGGATCTTCTCGACCGCGCGCGATGCGGCCTCGTGCAGCGAGACGCTGCGGTCCGCGTACTCCACGCCGTACTTCTCGAGGATCTTGAAGCCTTCTTCCTCCCAGGCGCCCGGGATCCGGAAGATGGCGATCTTCTCCGCCGGGTCCATGCCCAGCTCCAGACAGGCGGCGATGACGCCGCGGGCGACGATGTCGACCCGTGTGTTGGACACGATCGACATCATCACGGCGATCTTGTCGACGCCCGGCTTCGACAACACCAACTTGGCCAACCCCTTGGCCTTGGCGACCGACGGGTTGCCGCCGATCTCGCAGTAGTTGGCAGGCTTGCCGCCGTACTTGCGGACCGCGTCAAAGAGCGTCAGCGAGCCGCCGCCGGCGCCGATGACCAGGCCGAGGTTGCCGCCGAACTCGGTGACGTTGCCGGCCACTCCGCGGTGGTCCTGGCTGTCGACGGCCTCGCCGGCCAGCTCGAACGGGGTGGGCTCGCGCGCCTCGCGCGTCTCGTCGTCGCCGACGCCGAGGTCCTTGAGCAGCGCCTGGTGGCGCCCGCGGGCCTCGTTCTCCATGTCCATGTGCGCGTCGAGCGCGATGAACGAGCCGTCGGCCATGCGCGCCAGCGGGTTGATCTCCGCGAGCGTCATGTCGTTGTCGACGAACAGCTTGGCGAGCTTGGTGAGGATCGGGACGAGCTTGTTCAGCGCGCCGCCGGTCACGCCCGTGGAGGCGATGACCTCCTTGGCCTCGAAGTCGCCGAAGGGCAGGATGTTGGAGAAGTGCCGGCGCCCGACCTTGTCGGGCTGCTCCTCGGCGACCTGCTCGATGTCGATGCCGCCGACCGGCGAGAAGATCATCACCGGCTGCTTGCGGGTGCCGTCCCAGACGACGCCGGCGTAGTACTCCTGCTCGAACTCGGCCTTCGGATCGACGAGGATGCCGCGCGGCACGTGGCCGTTGATCTCGAGCTGGAGGATGTCCTTGGCGTGCGCCTCGGCCTCTTCGGGCGAGTCGGCGAACTTGACGCCGCCGGCCTTCATGCGGCCGCCGGAGAGGACCTGGGACTTGATGACGGTGGAGCCGCCGATCCGCGCGGCGATCTCCTTCGCCTCTTGGGCGTCGGTCGTGAAGCCGTAATCGGTGACTGGGATGCCGGCCCGCTTGACGATCTCGCGGGCCTCATATTCGAAGAATCTCAAGGCTGGACGCCTCCGGTCAGGGGGAGGTGGGAGCGGCGCCGGAGCCTATAGGGCGCGGGCGCTCGCGGGAGTCGTGGTGTGCTCGCACGTCGCTGTGGCAGGCTCCCGGGGCGATGCCCTCGATCCTGCTGGTCCGTCACGGCCAGGCCTCCTATGGGGCCGACGACTACGACGTGCTCTCGGAGACCGGTTGGCGCCAGGCCGAGGTGCTGGCGGCCGAGCACGCGCGCCGCGGGCTGCGCTTCGACGTCGTCGTCAGCGGCGGGCTGCAGCGCCAGCGCGGCACCGCCGAGGTCCTGGCGCGCGCCGGCGGCACGCCGGTGGAGATCGATCCGGGCTGGAACGAGTACGACGCCGACGACGTCCTCACCCATCACGCGCAGACCGCGGTGCGGCTTGACGCCGAGCCCGGCACGGCGGGGCCGAGCGTGAGCTCGCGCGACTTCCAGGCGCTGCTCGATGGCGCGTTGATCGCGTGGATTGAGGCTGGGGACGCCGGCGGCGCGCGTGAGGCGTGGCCGGCGTTCGACGCGCGGGTGCGCGGTGCCCCGGAGCGCCTGGTCGCCCGGCTGGGCAGCGGCGAGACGGCGCTGGTGTGCAGCTCCGGCGGCGTGATCGGCGCCGTCTGCGCCGCGTTGATGGGGATGGCGCCGACGGGCCTGGTGGTCTTCAACCGCGTGGCGATCAACACGGGCGTGGCGCGGCTGGTCAGCGGGCGCCAGGGCGTGACGCTGGTCTCCTTCAACGAGCACGGCCATCTCGACGGCCTCGAGCCGTCGCTGCGCACCTACCGCTGACCGCCGCTGCTCGGGTGCTTGGCGCAGCCGTGATACTCGGCGGATGGACTCACCCCTGGATCGTGTGCTGCCGGAGTTCGCGCATCGCGAGGTGCACACGGTCACCGTGGATGCCGCCCCGGAGCTGGTGTGGGCGGCGCTGTGGGAGGTCAGCGGGAAGGAGCTGCCGGTGACACGCGTGCTGACGACGATCCGCGGCCTGAGCTCGCGCGGCGCCGGGCGGCCGCTGCTGGACCGGTTCGTCGCCGGCGGGTTCGGGGTGGTGCTGGATGAGGCGCCGCGGGCGCTGGCGCTCGCGGCCGCCGGGCAGCCGTGGAAGCTGCGCGGCGGTAAGCGCGTCCCGCTGCCCGACGGCGACGCGGAGGTCTCGGAGTTCGTCCGGCCCGGCTTCGTGTTGATGGCGACGTCGTTTGCGCTGGAGCCGCTCGGCGGCCATGGCGGCGGTCGCACGCGGCTGACGACCGAGACGCGCGTGCAGCCCACCGACGCCGCTGCCGCGCGCACCTTCCGGCCCTACTGGATGGTTATTCGCGCGGGTAGCGGCCTCATCCGCCACGAGCTGCTGCGGGCGGTGCGGCGGCGGGCCGAGAAGGCCGGCGCCGCGGCGGCTCAGGCCGCGGCGGGCGCGAAGCCGTAGGCCTCGGCCAGCTCCGGGTCCTTGGCGGCCAGCTGCTCGGCGAGGTCGACCATGACCTTGCACTGCTTCCAGGTCGCGTCGTCTTGCATCTTGCCGTCGATCATGTGCACGCCGCGGCCGTCCGGGATCGCCGCGATGACCTTCTTGGCGAAGGCGACCTCGGCGGGGTCGGGGGAGAAGACCTTCTTGGCGATGTCGATCTGCACGGGGTGCAGCGACCAGGCGCCGACGCAGCCGAGCAGGAACGCGGCGCGGAACTGCGCCTCGCAGGCGACGGTGTCCTTGATGTCTCCGAACGGACCGTAGAACGGCAGCAGACCGTTCATCGTGCAGGCGTCGACCATGCGGGCGATCGAGTAGTGCCACGGGTCCTGCTGGGCGGTGATGCGCGGGGCGTCGGGGTTGTCCGGGTCTGGGTCGCTCATCGAGACGTAGCCGGGGTGGCCGCCGCCGACGCGGGTGGTCTTCATCCGGCGCGACGCCGCGAGGTCGGCGGGGCCGAAGCTCATGCCCTGCATGCGCGGGCTGGCCGCGGCGATCTCCTCGAGATGCGCGACGCCCTGGGCGGTTTCCAGTAGCGCGTGGATGAGGATCGGGCGCTGGATGTTGCCCTTGGCCTCCAGCTGGGCGAGGAGGCGGTCGACGTAGTGGATGTCCCACGGGCCCTCGACCTTGGGAACCATGATCACGTCGAGCACGTCGCCGATCTCGGTGACGAGCGTCGTCAGGTCGTCCAGGACCCACGGGCTCTCGAGTGAGTTCACGCGCGTCCAGAGCTGCGTGTCGCCCTTGTCGATGGTCTTGCCGACCTTGACCAGACCCTCGCGCGCGGCCTCCTTGCGGTCCACCGGCACCGCATCCTCGAGGTTGCCCAGCACGATGTCGGCCTTCGCGATCGTGTCAGGCAGCTTGGCCACCATCTTCTCGTTGGACGCGTCGAAGAAGTGGATCATCCGCGACGGCGGGAACGGAATCTCGGTGATGGGGTCGGGAGCACCGACCGCCAGCGGCTTGAAGAAGTCTCGAGGGCTGCGCATGGCTTGAACGGTATTGGAGACGCGCGCTCGGCAGCCTCGCGCGCCGTTGTCACCTCGGGCACCCACGGAGCGTCGAGGGACGACTGATGGTCGCTATCCGACTATCAGTCGTCCCTCGATGGCAGTGGCGGAGTCGCTGGCTCGAGGAGAGCGCGAAGGGCGGCGAGGACGATCGCGGGCGTGTCGACGACGTCGTCTTCCATGAAGCGCTCGAGGCCCCAGCCGGTTGCGCGGATCTGGCGGTCGAGGTGGCGGTCGCGGCGAGCAGCGGTGCGGGTGGTGTGGACTGCGCCGCCGTCGATCTCGACCGCAAGACGACGATCTGGCCACGCGAAGTCGACCTTGTGCCAGGCGCCGGGTGCGTACTCGATGGGATGCTGAAGCGTTGGACGCGGGAGGCCGGCGTCAACGCACAGGCGCAGGAAGCGGCGTTCAAGGTTGCTCTGCGTCAGGGATGCGTCGAGCCGCTCGGCGCCGAGACAGCGACGCAGGTTGCGCACGCCGCGCGGTCGTGAGATCCGCGCGAGCACGTCGGTGATCGCCTTGACGTCCAGCAGCCTCAACAACTCGGCCTGCTCGACCGCCCGCTCCAGTTGCTGCAACCTCAGCACCGCACCGAGATCGACCAACGTGCGCGCGACGGTCGTGCATGGAATGCCATCGAACACCCATCGGTCCTGCGGTCCATAGATCTTTGGCCGATGAAAGCGGACGCCCGCGCGGTCGCGCTCGCCGGTGCGCGGGACCATCACCTCCACGTCCCGCGGACTCCAGGACAGCAGTCCGACATGCTTGGCGGCGGAGCGATGTGAGAGCACCGCGCCCTCGCCGCCGGCGAGCACCGCGGCGAGCATCTGTGCCCGCGGCGGCTCTGCGCGATGTCCGACTGCGTAGATGCTCTCGTGCAGTCGGAGGAGCCGTCCCGCCTTGACCCATCGCGCGATCTGCTGGTCGGAGAGGCCGATCTGGCGCAACTGGTTGCGGGAGATCCGCCCTCGCTGACCTGATGCGACCTCCGCCACACGTCGAGGGACGACTGATGGTCGAATAGCGACCATCAGTCGTCCCTCGACGTCGCTGGTTGGGGTTGGGGAGGTGTTGGAAGCTCGATTGGTGCTCATGCCATCACTAGCCCCGCGCGCCAAGAACTCGCCCCCAGATTGACTCGCGAGTCAACGAAGCGCGCGCACTGGCATGCTTCGGCGCCGCACGTAGGACCCCGCCGAAGGAGAACCCCTCAGATGACCGACACCGACTTCACCACCGATCAGCGCGCGCGCGAGGCCACCGGCGCGCACCCGTACGGCCGTTACCTCGAGGAGTTCGAGGTTGGCGCGGTGTACAAGCACTGGCCCGCCAAGACCGTGACCGAGTCAGACGACCACCTGTTCTGCCTGATCACCATGAACCACCACCCGCTGCACCTCAACGACGTCTACGCGGCCGCCAGCCAGCAGGGCCGCAACGTCGTCGTCGGTCCGCTGGTCTACAGCCTCGCGCTGGGCATGAGCGTCTCGGACGTCTCCGGCAAGGCGATCGCCAACCTCGCCACCGAGGAGCTCAGCCACCCGGCGCCGGTCTTCCATGGCGACACGCTGTTCGTGGAGTCCGAGGTCCTGGAGAAGCGCGAGTCCAAGACCAAGCTCGACCGCGGCACCGTGAAGGTCCACACGCGCGTCTTCAACCAGGACGGCACGCTCGTGGCCGAGTTCAAGCGCCTGGTGCTCGTTCCGCGCAAGACCCCGGGCGAGTAGGCCCGGAGGGGCTGGCGGCGAATCATCGTCATCTCGCCTGACACGCCGGGCGAGGAGGAACCGCAGGGGTGGTGGTCATCGCCGCCACCCCGTTCCAACGGCCTGGACCAAACGGCACAGGCCCGGTCGAAGGTTCAGCCCGGAAGCTGCCCTTCGCCGTCTCGAAGGGGTACCTTTCCCTGGATGCGCACCGAGGTGGGCCGCTGTCCCCTTTACGCCCGTCTCCTTGAATTCGATACCGAGGAAGTGACGTGAGCATCACCGTTTCGACGAAGAACGCCAGGCTGACGGCGTGGGTGGAGGAGATCGCCACCCTCACCCAGCCGGACGAGATCTATTGGTGTGACGGCTCGGCGGAGGAGTACGACCGCCTCTGCCAACAGCTGGTCGACGCGGGCACCTTCAAGCGCCTCAGCGACGCCAAGCGCCCCAACTCTTATCTGGCCTGGTCTGATCCCAGCGACGTCGCGCGGGTCGAGGACCGGACGTTCATCTGCTCGGCCGACGAGCAGGACGCCGGTCCGACCAACAACTGGCGCGCCCCCGCCGAGATGCGCCAGACGATGAACGAGCTGTTCACCGGCTGCATGCGCGGCCGCACCATGTACGTGGTGCCGTTCTCGATGGGCCCGCTGGGCTCCGACAAGTCGCACGTCGGCGTGGAGATCACCGACTCGCCCTACGTCGTCGTCTCGATGCGCATCATGACCCGCATGGGCGCCGGCGCCCTCGACGTCCTCGGCGCCGACGGCGAGTTCGTCCCGTGCATCCACTCGATCGGCGCCCCGCTCGGCCCCGACGACACCGACGTGCCGTGGCCGACCAACGCCGAGGTCAAGTACATCGTCCACTACCCCGAGACCCGCGAGATCTGGTCCTACGGCTCGGGCTACGGCGGCAACGCGCTGCTGGGCAAGAAGTGCTTCGCGCTGCGGATCGCCTCGAACATCGCGCGCGACGAGGGCTGGATGGCCGAGCACATGCTCATCCTCGGGGTCGAGAGTCCGCAAGGTGAGAAGACGTACGTAGCAGCCGCGTTCCCCAGTTCGTGCGGCAAAACGAATTTCGCGATGATCGTTCCGCCGGCAGGCTTTGAAGGATGGAAAGTTTGGACCGTTGGCGACGACATTGCCTGGATCAAGCCCGATGCCGAAGGCCGTTTGCGCGCCATTAATCCGGAAGCTGGATTTTTTGGCGTGGCGCCCGGAACTTCCGTGGCGACGAATCCGAATGCGATGGCCGCGCTGTCGCGCGACACCATCTTCACGAACGTCGCGCTGACGCCCGAGGGGGGCGTCTGGTGGGAGGGCATGACGGACGAGCCGCCCGAGGAGTGCCTCGACTGGCGGGGGAAGC
>NZ_DASYJG010000070.1:0-46361 GCF_035996765.1 Baekduia sp. | reverse complement strand
CGAGGGCTGAGTGTCGGCGGTGATGGTTGTAGTGCCAGAGCCATCCGTCAAGGGCCGCGGTGCGTTCGTCGCTTGAGCGGTAGATCGCGCCGTAGGCCCAGCCGCCGAGCATGGTCCTGATGAACCTTTCTGCTTTGCCGTTGGTCTGGGGTCGGTAGGGCCGGGTGCGGAGGTGGCGGATGCCCAGCACGCGGCAGGCGATCGCGTGGACGGTGGAGCGATAGGCAGGCCCGTTGTCGGTCAGCAAGCGCTGTACGGTGATGCCGTGGCGCTGGTAGAAGGCGACCGCGCGGCGCAGGAACGCGACGACGGTGACGGCCTTCTCGTCGGTGAGGACTTCGGCGTAGGCCAGGCGTGTGCAGTCGTCGATGGCGATGTGGACGTAGTCCCAGCCGACGATGTTGTGGCGCTTGCCAGCTCGGTCGGTGTGCATGCCGGTGTAGTGCTGGCGCTTGGTCTGGCGGACGCGTTTGCCGGCGCCGCCCTGGATGCGTCCGAGCTTTTTGATGTCGATGTGGATCAGCTCGCCAGGACGCTGCCATTCGTAGCGCTGGACGGGCTGAAGGCCGAGCCGGCCGAGCTTGCCCATCCCGATTCGCGAGAGGATCTGGCTGACGGTCGACAGCGCCATGTTCAAGGTCTCGGCGATTTCGGGGCCGGTGAAGCGCAGCCTGCGTAACGCGGCGATCGCCTCGACCCTTTCGGCCGGTGTCTGGTTGGGCGAGTTGCTGGGCGCTGAGGAGCGATCCAGCAGTCCGAGCTCGCCGTCGGCCAGAAACCGGCGGCACCATTTCCGGCAGGTCTTGGCCGAGACGGCGAACCTCTCGGCAGCCTCGGCGATCGATGAGTCGTCCTCGATGACCATCGCAACCATGCGGCGACGGGCATTCAGACTGAGAGCGGCGTTAGCGTGAAGCTGCATCCGGTGTGCTCCTTGGGACTGGGGTGCTTGGCAGCTCTCAGCCTCCAAGAAGCCCCGGATGCAACTACCTCACCCCCGAAACAACGTCCTCAGGAACTACAGCTAGACCGTCCCCAGCGCCCGCAGCGCCAGGAACGTGATAACCAGCGCCGCGGCGGCCATGACGCCCAGCTCCCGGCGGACGATCTGCAGCACGATCGAGCGCTGCTCGTCGGCCGGAAGCCGCCCGACCGCCTGGGCGTCCTCCAGGTCCCGCGCATCGAGGACCGTCTGTGCCGAGGTCAACCGCAGTTGCTCGGCCACGAAGCCCACGGCGACCGGCAGCAAGGCGTACAACCAGTAGAGATCGTCGGCCGGTTGCAGGCCGGCCACCGCGAACACGCCAGCCCCGATCGCCTGCGCCACTGCCGCCACCTGACCGGCACGAATCAGCAGCCATGCGAAGGCATGGGGCTCGACGCGCCACCACAACCAGGCAGCCACGATCCCGGCGATCCCGTTCGAGATCGCCACAAGAAGAGCGAGGACGTGTGCAACATCGGTCACAAGGGTTGTTCGCAAGTGCGGAGCGCCACTTTGTGGCAGCAAGTTACAAGTTGGTGATACAACGGGAGGCCGAGTGCTCCGGACGTACCTTCCAGCCATCGTCTTCCTCGGACTCGGAGGCCTCGTCGGCGCGTTGTTCGTGACCGCCGGCAGCTTCCTCGGTCCGAAGCCAAAGACCCCCACGACCTATCAAGCGGACCCTTACGAGAGCGGCATGCCCTCCGAGGTCCACCAGGGCTTCCGCTTCGGGATCAGCTTCTACCTGATCGCGATGTTGTTCATCTTGTTCGACATCGAGGTGGTCTTCCTCTACCCGATCGCCGTCCAGCTGCGGTCGTTCGGCACGTTCGCGCTGATCGAAACGGTGGTCTTCATCGGATTGCTCGTGGTCGCGTTCGTCTACGTCTGGCGACGCGGCGCCCTCGAGTGGCGCTAGGACGGTAGGAACCTCATGGAGATCATCAAGCGGGAGAAGGCAGGCGAGGCGGATGACTTCCGCATCCGCCAGCTGCAGGCGCGCGACATGCTGCGCGGCGACATCGAGGGCGACGACCTCGAGCGCTACGTGCAGGAGCGCGTCATCACGACGACGCTGGACCGTGCCGCCAACTGGGCCCGCGGCAACTCGCTCTTCCCCGCCACCTTCGGCCTCGCCTGCTGCGCCATCGAGATGATGTCGGTGGTCGGCGCGCGCCTGGACATCGCCCGTTTCGGCTTTGAGGCCTTCCGCGCCTCGCCGCGCCAGGCCGACCTGCTGATCCTCTCGGGCCGCGTCTCGATCAAGATGGCGCCGATCGTCCGGCGCATCTACGACCAGATGCTCGACCCGAAGTACGCCATCGCCATGGGCGCGTGCAGCAGCTCGATGGGCGTCTTCAACAACTACGCCATCGTCCCGGCCGACAAGTTCCTGCCGGTCGACGTCCACGTGCCCGGCTGCCCGCCGCGGCCGGAGGCGCTGATGCACGGCATCCTCAAGCTCCGCTCGATGGTCCACAGCGACCCGGCCATGGGCTGGCGCGAGCGCTACGGGGCCGAGCGCACGGTCGAGGTCCTGCCCGACGAGGGCGACGAGCTGCTCCAGCGCGAGGCCGCCGTCGCGGCCGCCAACGCCGTCAACGTCCCGCTGGCCGGAGATACCGACGGTGCCTGACGCGCCCGGCACAGAGCTGCTGGCCCAGGAGCTGCGCGAGGCGCACGCCGACGCCGTCCTGGGCACCGAGTTCTTCCGCGACAAGGGCGCCATCAACATCTCTCCCGAGGCGATCGGCGAGGTCCTCGAGTACCTCCGGACCAAGGGCTATAAGCACCTCATGAGCGTCCACGGGGTCGACTACTTCCCCGAAGAACCCCGGCTCGGCGTCCAGTACGAGCTGCTGGACCGCGACGCGCTGGATCGCCTCACCGTCAAGCTCCGCGTCCCGCTCGATGCGGCGACGGTGCCGTCGGTCACCGCCAAGTGGCCGACCGCCGACCACCAAGAGCGCGAGGTCTACGACATGTTCGGCGTCGTCTTCGAGGGCCACCCGGACCTGCGTCGCATCCTCATGCCCGAGGACTACGAGGGCTTCCCGCAACGCCGCGACTTCCCGCTCGGCGGCGAGCCCGTGCTGTTCACGCACGACGAGGCCCAGGGCAAGGACTACACCATGGGAACGGGCGGCAACCCCGCATGACCGACGTCACCGACTACCGCGCCGCCGAGGATCGCGTCGACGTCTTCCAGCGCACCCAGACGCTGGCGAGTCCGGCGCCCGACCAGGAGCTGTTGACCCTCAACATGGGTCCGCACCACCCCGCCACGCACGGGGTGCTGCGCCTGCTCGTCACGCTCGAGGCCGAGATCGTCCGTGACCTCAAGCCAATCATCGGCTACGTCCACACCGGCATCGAGAAGACGGCCGAGGACAAGTCCTATTGGAAGGCCATTCCCGTCGTCGAGCGGATGGACTACCTGGCCTACTACTTCAACGCCATGGCCTTCTGCGGGGCGACCGAGACGCTGCTCGACGTCGAGGTCCCCAAGCGCGCCCAGTACCTGCGCGTCATCCACATGGAGCTCAACCGCATCATGAGCCACCTCGTGTGGCTGGGCACCTCCATGCTGGACCTCGGCGCCGTGTCGGTCTGGTGGTACTGCTTCCGCGAGCGCGAGCAGATCCTCGACCTCTTCGAGCAGTCCTCCGGCCAGCGCATGCACACGCGCTACTTCCAGGTCGGCGGCGTGATGGAGGACGTCCCCGCCGGCTGGGACGCGAAGCTGCGCCAGTTCCTGAAGAAGATGCCGTGGGCGGTCGACCAGTACCTCGACCTGCTCAACCGCAACGAGATCGCGCTGCGCCGCCTGCGCAACACCTGCCCGCTGGATGAGCAGACGCTGCTGGACCTCGGCGTCACCGGCCCGCTGCTGCGCGCCTCGGGCAACCCGTGGGACTTGCGCAAGGCCATGCCCTACTCCTCGTATGAGGACTTCGAGTTCAAGATCCCGGTCGGCACCCGCGGCGACAACTACGACCGCTTCGCCGTCCGCATGCAGGAGATGAAGGAGTCGGTGAAGATCATCGAGCAGGCGCTCGACGGTCTGCCCGAGGGGCCGTACATCACCGAGGACCGCAAGGTCGCGCTGCCGCCGCGCCATGAGCTGGCGACGTCGATGGAGGCGTTGATCCACCACTTCAAGCTCGTCACCGAGGGCTTCCGCGTCCCGCCGGGCGAGGTCTACTACCCCATCGAGGGCCCGCGCGGCGAGTACGGCATGTTCATCCGCTCCGACGGCTCCAGCAAGCCGGCGCGCGTGCACATGCGCGACCCCTCGTTCGTGAACCTCCAGGCCACGCTGCCGATGGTCAAGGACGCCTACATCGCCGACCTCATTACCACGCTGGCGATGATGGACCCCGTCTTGGGTGGAGTCGACCGCTAGATGTCGATGCCCGACGTCAAGCGCTTCTCGCACGGCTCCCGCGTCCCCGGCTGGGACGAGTCCGTCGACCTCTCCAAGGATCCGCAGGAGGTCCCGGACCCGGCGACCACGCCGGTGCCCGAGGGGCTGCGCGCCACTATCGAGGCGCACATCGCCAAGTATCCGGACCGCCGCAGCGCCGCGATCCCGGCGCTCGCCGCCGCCCAAGAGCTGCACGGCTGGTGCTCGCCCGAGGCGTTCATCCAGGTCGCCTGCGTGATGCGCCTGACGCCGGCCTACCTGATCGCCGTCGCCTCGTTCTACGACATGTTGGACACGCGGCCCGTGGGCCGTAAGCGCGTCTACGTGTGCACCAACATCTCGTGCTCGCTGCGCGGCGGCCGCAAGCTGCTGAAGGATCTCAGCGAGGCGATTGGTGACGATCCCGACGTTCAGGTGCGCGGCTTCGAGTGCCTCGGCGCCTGCGACATCGCCCCGATGGCCTCGATCAACGGCGTCTTCGTCGGGCCGATCGAGGACGACGAGATCGCCGAGCTGGCCCAGCAGGTGCGCGACGGCGCCGACCCGCTGCCGGCCAAGCAGCTGCTCAAGCGCCCGTCGGCCGACCCGCACGCCAACACACGCGCGCCCCAGGAGGGCACCGAGTGAGCACCCAGCAGCCCCTGATCTTCCACGAGATCGACGAGCCCGGCCTCAACACGATCGACGTGTACCAGCGGCGCGGCGGCTACGGCGAGCGCCTGCGCAAGGCGCTGACGATGCCGCCCGAGGCACTGGTCGAAGAGCTCAAGGCCTCGGGCCTGCGCGGCCGCGGCGGCGCAGGCTTCTCGATGGGCATGAAGGCCTCCTTCATGCCCAAGGGGACCATGGACAAGTACTTGGTCTGCAACGCGGACGAGTCCGAGCCCGGGACCTTCAAGGACCGCGAGCTCATGCAGAAGATCCCGCACCTGCTGATCGAGGGCATGATCATCGCGGCCTACGCTGCCGGCGCCAACCGGGCCTTCATCTTCATCCGCGGCGAGTACGTCCAGCAGGCCGACATCCTCGACGCCGCGCTGGTCGAGGCCTACGACGCCGGCTTGCTCGGCGAGAACATCCTCGGCACCAGCTTCGGCCTCTCGCTGGCCGTCCACCGCGGCGCCGGCGCCTACATCTGCGGCGAGGAGACGGGCCTGCTCGACTCGCTGGAGGGCAAGCGCGGCAACCCGCGCCTCAAGCCGCCGTTCCCGGCCAACCAAGGCCTCTACCAAGGCCCGACGCTCATCAACAACGTCGAGACGCTGGCCACCGTGCCGCTGATCGTCGAGATGGGCGGCGCGGAGTACGCCAAGATCGGCGCGGAGGGCTCGACGGGCACCAAGCTGATCTCGATCTCGGGCAACGTCCAGCGCCCGGGCAACTACGAGATCGAGCTGGGGATGTCGTCCAGGGACATCATCTACGGCCTCGCCGGTGGCCCGGACGAGGGCCGCGAGATCAAGCTCTGGTTCCCCGGCGGCTCGTCGTCGCCGGTCCTGACCAAGGACGACCTCGACCTCCCTTACGACTTCAACTCCATGGCCAAGGCGGGGTCGATGCTCGGCTCCGGCGCGATCATCATCGTCGACGACAGCAACTCGGTCGTCGACGTCTGCCTCTGGCTCGCCGAGTTCTACCGCCACGAGTCCTGCGGCAAGTGCACGCCGTGTCGCGAGGGCACCAACTGGACGGTGAAGATGCTCGAGCGCATCCAGTCCGGCCTCGCCACGCCGATGGACCTCGACATCATGGCCTCGGTCCAGGAGCAGATCATCGGCAACTGCCTCTGCGTGCTCGGCGACGCGATGGCGATGCCGGTCGGCTCGATGGTCGCGAAGTTCCGCGACGAGTTCGAGGCCCACATCGAGGCCGCGCGCGCGGCCAATGCCGACACCGTGGGCGACGAGCCAGCACCCGAGCTGGCTCTCCTCCAGGGAGCGGTCCTCTAGTCCTATGCCTCGCCCCGAGCAGCGCATGGTCACCTTCTCGATCGACGGTCGAGAGGTCACTGCACCCGAGAACATCATGTTGGTCGACGGCGCCAAGTACGGCGACGTCGAGATCCCCGTCTTCTGTTACGAGCCCAAGCTCGGCCAGCCGGTCGGCGCCTGCCGCATGTGCCTGGTGGAGATCGAGGGCATCCCGAAGCTCCAGACCGGCTGCTCCACGCCGGTCAAGGACGGCATGGTCGTCCACACCCAGACCGACAGGGTGAAGACCGCGCAGCAGGCGGTCGTCGAGTTCCTGCTGATCAACCACCCGCTCGACTGCCCGGTCTGCGACAAGGGCGGCGAGTGCCCGCTGCAGGACATCTCCTTCGGCTGGGGCGGCGGCCGCTCGCGCTTCATCGAGCCCAAGCGCCACTTCGAGAAGCCGCTGGAGCTGTCGCCGCTGGTCGCCATCGACCGCGAGCGCTGCATCCTCTGCTACCGCTGCGTGCGCTTCTCCCAGGAGGTCAGCGAGGACTACCAGCTGGTCTTCCAGGAGCGCGGCGCGCACACCTTCGTCGGCACCTTCGACGGCCACCCCTATGTGGCGCCGTTCAGCGGCAACATCATTGAGCTCTGCCCCGTGGGCGCGCTGACCTCGCAGCCCTACCGCTTCCGCGCACGGCCGTGGGACATCGAGGGCTCGGGCGGCATCTGCACGCTCTGTCCGGGCCAATGCAACGTCACCTTCACGGTCCGCGACGAGCGCGTCCTGCGCGTGCTCGCCCGCGACAACGCCGAGGTCGACGACGGCTGGCTCTGCGACCGCGGCCGCTTCGGCTACCAGGCGATCCACGTCGACGAGCGGATCACGCAGCCGCTGGTCCGCGATGGCGGCGAGCTGCGCCCCGTCTCCTGGGAGCGCGCGCTGGACGACGCCGCGGCCGGCCTGCGCCGCGCTGCCGGGAAGGTCGGCGTGCTCGCCGGCGGCGGCACCAGCAACGAGGAGGGCTTCCTCCTGCAGAAGATCGTCCGCGACGGCCTGGGCACCAACGACCTCGACTCGCGCACCTTCGACGCCGGCGATCGCGACGCGACGCTGGCGCTGCACGACCCGGCGCTGCAGGCGACCGTTGCCGACCTCGAGTTCGCCCACACCGTGCTGGTGCTGGGGGTCGAGCCGGTGGACGACATGCCGATCCTCGATCTGCGGATCCGCAAGGGCGTCCGCCGCCATCGGGTGAGCCTCGCCGTCGCGACGGCACGCCCGTCCTCCCTGGACGCCAATGCCAAGCAAGTCGTGCGCTTCGCGCCGGGTGACGAGGCACGGGCCGCGGCGCTGATCGCGGGGGCGCTCGGCGGCAGCTCCGACGTTCCTGAGGAACTCGCCTCGCTGGTCGCGCAGTTGCGCGACGGCGGCGAGGACGTCGTCATCCTCTACGGCGAGCGTGTGCTCGCCGATCCAGCGGGCGCCGCTGCGCTCGTCGCCATCGCCGACGCATTGAACCTCCGCGGCCGCGACGGCGCGGGCCTGCTCGGCGTGCCGTCGACCGCCAACGCGCGCGGCCTGCGCGAGGCCGGCGTCCTGCCCTTCGCCGGTCCGGGCCTGGCGCCCGTCGACCGCCCCGGGCGCAGCACATCCGAGATCGCCACGGCCGCCGCCGCGGGCGAGCTCGCCGCGCTCTGGCTGGTCGGCACCGACCCGCTGGAGACCCACCCGGAGCGCGCGACCTGGGACGCGGGCCTGGAGCGCGCCTCGACGATCATCGCGCACGCGGGCTACCTGACCGCCGGCGTGCTGGAACATGCCACCGTCGTCTTCCCCACCGAGTCGCACGCCGAGCACGAGGGCACCGTGGTGCACCCCGACGGCCGCGTGCAGCGCCTGCGCCAGGCGATCGCCAGGCCGGGCGAGGTCCGCGCGGGCTGGTGGATCCTCTCCGAGCTGGCCAAGCGCCTCGGCGTCGACGTCCGCGTCCTCACCGGCCCGATGGCCTCGACGCAGCTCTTCGCGGCGGTGCCGTTCTACGCCGGGCTGACGCTGGATGAGATCGGCGGCAAGGGCCTGCGCTGGCCGGCCGACGCGAGCGCCGCCGCGGCGTGGCCCGCAACGGAGACGGCACCCACCGCCCCCGCGGTGCCCGCCCCGGCCGCTGACGCCGACGACGGCCGCCTGCGCCTCGGCAGCTACCGCTCGATCTGGGCCGGCCCCGAGGTCGCAGCCTCCCCCGCCCTGCACTTCCTTCGCGCGCGCACGCGGGTCGAGTTGTCGCCGCACGACGCACAGCGCCTCGGCCTCTTCGACGGTGACAAGGTCACCATCGGCGACGGCGGCGGCACCGCGATCGAGGCCACGGCCAGCGTCCGCGCCGCGATCCCGGCAGGCAGCGCCTTCCTCGAGGGCAACGGCGTCGAGGGTCCCCTCGTCGACATCCGCAAGCGGCCGGCCACCGAGCCGGTCGCCCTGAACCAGTAGCCCTGAGACCGAGACCCCGTTGATCCTCGCCGACGTCTATTACTACGAGCCCTGGTGGATGCAGATCGCCAAGGCGATCGTCATCTTCGCCGTGGGCCTGCAGATCGTCCCGATTGCCCTGATGGCCGACCGCAAGGTCATGGGCCGGATGCAGAACCGCTACGGCCCCAACCGCGTCGGCCCGTTCGGCGCGCTGACGCCGATCGCCGACATCGGCAAGCTGCTCTTCAAGCAGCAGTTCCGACCGAAGACGTCGATCGGCTGGCTGTTTGCGATCGCGCCGCTGATCTCGATCATCACCGCGGTCGCCGCGCTGGCGATCGTGCCCTTCGGCGACGTCCAGGACATCTTCGGGACCAAGACGGGGCTCTACGGCGTGGACGCCTCGATCGGGCCGCTCTACCTCTTCGCCTTCGGCTCGATCGCCTTCTACGGGATCATGCTTGGCGGCTGGTCGTCGGGCTCCAAGTACTCGTTCTTGGGCGCGATGCGCGCCGCCGCGCAGCTGATCTCCTACGAGGTCTCCCAGGGCTTGGCGCTCGTCGGCGTGGTCATGACCGCGCAGTCGCTGTCGCTCGTGGACATCGTCAAGGCCCAGGCGGGCATGTGGTACATCGTGCCGCAGTTCGTCGGGTTCATCGTCTTCTTGGTGGCCTCGTTCGCGGAGACCAACCGCCCGCCCTTCGACCTGGTCGAGGCCGACGGCGAGCTGGTCGGCGGCTACAACACCGAGTACGGCGGCGGGCGCTTCGCCACGTACTACTTCGCCGAGTACCTCAACATGATCGTGGCCTCGTTCATCATGGTCACGGTCTTCCTCGGCGGTTGGTGGCTGCCCTTCGGGATCCACCCGCCCGGCTGGGTCGACCCGTTCGTCGTGATCGGCAAGACCTTGGTCTTGATCTTCGTCTTCGTCTGGGCCCGCGCTTCGTTCCCGCGCCTGCGCTACGACCAGTTGATGTCCTTGGGGTGGAAGGTGCTGTTGCCGCTGGCCACCCTCAACGCCCTTGTGACCGCGATCATCGTGGTGGTGACCGACTAAATGGCTCCCTGGCCTCCCTCAGCGGACGAACTGCACGTCGTCGACGGCCCCGACCCCGGCGGCCCCGGCGGCTTCTACCGCGCCTTCGGCGAGACGCTGCGCGGGCTGAAGACGACGCTGCGCCAGTCGGTGGCGCCGATCGAGACCGTCGCCTATCCCGAAGAGAAGATCCCGGTCTACCCGCGCTTCCGCGGCCGCCATCGCCTCCACAAATTCGAGGACACCGGTCTGGAAAAGTGCGTCGGCTGCTCGCTGTGTGCTGCCGCGTGCCCGTCGGACTGCATCCGCGTCGTCGCCGCCGAGAACACGCCGGAGAATCGCGTGTCGGCCGGTGAGCGCTACGCCGCGGTCTATGAGATCAACCTCAGCCGCTGCATCTTCTGCGGTTACTGCGAGGTCGCGTGCCCGTTCGACGCGATCACGATGGGCAACGACTTCGAGATGAGCGACTACAACCGCCACGACCTCATCTTCACCAAGGAGATGTTGTTGGCCGAGCCCTTCGAGCGGACGCCGTTGCGCGGCGAGGGCGAGTAGCCTCGGCCGCCGGCCGGTCCACGGTTCTCATGGCTGCTGTCTTCTTCTTCATCGCAGGGATCGGGGCGATCGCGGGCGCGATCGGCGTCGCCACCGTGCGCAACCCCTTCTACGCCGTGCTGGCGCTGGTCTTCCACCTGCTCTCGCTGGCCGCGCTCTTCCTGCTGCTGCGCGCCGAGTTCATCGCTGCGGCGCAGGTCGTCGTCTACGCGGGCGCCGTCATGGTGCTCTACGTGTTCGTGGTGGCCTACGTCGGCAGCCAGGACGAGCCGGTCCGTCCCGTGGGCGGCCCGGGCCTGAAGATCGCCAGCATCGTCTTCACGACGCTGCTGGCCGTTGAACTCCTCATCGCGGTGCTCGGCTCCGGCCTGAAGGGCATCGACGGCAAGGGCGCCGCCTATGAGCCCGGCTTCGGCTCGCCGGCCGCGATCGGCGAGCTGCTGCTCACGCGCTTCCTCTTCCCGTTCGAGGCCGCGTCGTTCCTGCTGCTGATGGCCGCCGTCGGTGCGGTCGTGCTGGCCCGCCGCCGCGGCGGGTTGGAGGGTGGCGAGGACGAGGTCCTGCGCGCGATCCCGACACGGCTGCCCAAGGGCGCCGGCTCGATCGCCGAGGGCGTCGGCCACATCAACCCGACCGCCGACCTCGAGCGCCCGGCCATCGGCGCGACGACCGGCGATGCCGACCAGGAGCGTGGTCGCTAGTGGCCATCGGCTGGTATCTCACCGTCAGCGCGCTGGTCTTCTGCATCGGCGCGGCCGGCGTGATGACGCGTCGCAGCCCGCTGGTCATCCTCCTTTGCCTGGAGCTGATGCTCAACGCCGCCAACCTCGACCTCATCGCGTTCAGCCGCATGTGGGGCAACGGCGACGGCCAGATCTTCGCGATCATCGTCATGGTCGTCGCGGCGTGCGAGGTCTGCATCGGCCTGGGCCTGGTGGTGGCGATGTTCCGCCGCCGCCTGCCGATCGACGTCGACGAGATGCGGGAGCTGCACGGCTAGATGAGTCCCACCACCGCCGCCTGGCTGGCGCTGGCGTGTCCCCTCGCGGGCACGATCGTCAACGGCCTCGGATACAAGCTTTGGAAGGGGAGGACCGCCGGCGTCATCGGCACCGCCGCGCTGGCCGCGGCGTTCGTCTTCGCGCTGATCACGCTCTTCTCGCTGCAGGGTCGTGGCGAGGAGCACCGCCAGCTCGTCTCCTCGCTGTATGACTACGCGGTCACCGGCACGATCGACGCGAAGATGTCGATCCTCGTCGACCCGCTGAGCATCCTGATGATGTTGGTGGTGACCGGCGTCTCGACGCTGATCCACGTCTACTCGCTGGCCTACATGAGCGGCGACCGGGGCTACACGCGCTTCTTCGCGTACCTCAACTTCTTCGTCTTCTCGATGCTGCTGCTCGTGTTGGCGGCGAACTTCTTCCTGTTGATCGTCGGCTGGGCGTTCGTCGGCGCGGCCTCCTACCTGCTGATCTCCTTCTGGTATCGCCGCACCACCGCCACGTCGGCCGGCATCAAGGCCTTCGTCATCAACGTGGTCGGCGACATCGGGCTGACGCTTGGCACGTTCTTCATCCTCAAGAACTCGCACACGCTGGACTTCCTCGGCACCTTCGCGCAGGCCAAGACGCTCGGCGCCGACCACCACGGCGACCTCACCGCCGGCCTGATCCTGCTGCTGGTCGGCGCGTTCGCGAAGTCCGCCCAGCTCCCGTTCCACACGTGGTTGCCGGACGCGATGGAGGGCCCGACGCCGGTCTCGGCCCTGATCCACGCCGCGACGATGGTCACCGCCGGCGTCTATTTGATCGCCCGCATGCACCCGCTGTTCGAGCAGTCGGTCGCCGCGGCCGACGTCGGGACGATCGTCGGCGCCGTCACGCTCTTCGTGGCCGCGACGATCGGCATGGTCGTCACCGACCTCAAGCGCGTCATCGCCTACTCGACCATGTCGCAGATCGGCTACATGATCATGGGCGTCAGTTCCGGCGCCTACGTGGCCGGTTTGTTCCACCTCATGACGCACGCCTTCTTCAAGGCCTTGCTCTTCATGTCGGCCGGCTCGCTGATCAGCGCGATGGGCGGTAACCAGAACCTCAACGACATGCGCGGCTTCCGCAAGGCGATGCCGTTCACGTTCGGCTGCTTTGTCATCGGCGGCCTGGCGCTGTCGGGCGTCCCGCCGTTCTCAGGGTTCTTCTCCAAGGACGAGATCCTGCTCTTCGAGGCCGAGGCGGGCGGCTGGCACTGGATCCTCTACGTCGTCGGCTACCTCACCGCGCTGATGACCGCCGTCTACACCTGGCGCATGATCTTCCGCGCCTTCTGGGGCGAGCCGGTCGAGCAGGCGCGTGAGCTCGAGCACGGCCATCTCTGGCACGCGCCGCAGCCGACCAACCCGGCCACCGGTGAGGTCGAGGACACCGACGTCGGCTTCCCCGGTCCCGAGCACCACATCGCCGAATGGGCGTTGCCCATGAAGATCGCGATGGGGACCCTCGCGGTGCTGGCGACCATCGGCGGGGTCGTGCTGATCCCGAAGACGACGACGTGGCTGGACACCTTCCTGGAGCCGACGTTCGCGGGCTCGACGGTGGTGGCCAACCCGAGCAACGGGCTGCTGTGGTTCGGGCTGGCGCTCGGTGCGGGGTTGGGGCTGCTGGGCATCTTCATCGCGTATCGCATCTGGGGTAAAGCGAATGGCGAGATCGCGGTCGCGATCCGCGAGCGTGTCCCGGCGTTGCACAAGCTCTTCGTCAACAAGTGGTACTTCGACGAGCTCATCGACTGGGTGGTCGTCCGCCCCTTCGCCTGGTTCGGCCGCTTCGGCCAGCAGACCTTCGAGCGCATCTTCGTCAACGGCGCGCTGATCGGCGGTCCGTCGACGCTCGTCCGTGCCGGCTCCGCCGCCGTGCGCGCCGTGCAGTCCGGCTTCCTGCGGGCCTACGCGGCGCTGCTGCTCGTCGGCGCCGGTGCCGTGATCCTGTACTTCCTCATTCAATCCTCGTGAGCATCCCTCTCTCCATCCCCCTCTGGCTGCCGGCCGCCGCGGCGTTCATCGCGCTGTTCGTTCCCGGCGTCGCCTCGCGCGCCTTGGTGATTCTCGGCGCGCTGGCCACGTTCGCGTGGTCGGTCTGGGCGATCGTCGACTTCGAGCGCGCGGCGCGCGGGCTGCAGGACGTCACCGACGAGGTCTGGATCAAGCAGCTCGGGATCCACTACAAGTTGGGCATCGACGGGTTGAACCTGTTCTTGATCGGCCTGGCGGCGTTCATCTTCTTGGTGTGCATCGTCTGGGCGGCCTTCCGAGAGTGGGAACACCCGAAGCAGTTCTTCCTGTTCTTCGCCGTCGCCGAGAGCGCGGTGCTCGGCGCGCTGATGGCCCAGGACCTCGCGCTGTTCGTGCTGTTCTTCGACCTGATGCTCTTGCCGTTCCTGTTCCTGACGGGAATCTGGGGGCCGGAGAGCACGCGGGTCGCGGCGATCACCAAGTTGTTCATCTACACCTTGGTCGGCTCGCTGCTGATGCTCGCCGCGGCGATCGCCACCGGCGTGCTCGTCTCTCAGCAGTCGGGCAACGACCTGTCTTTCGCCTTCAGTGATCTCGCCAAGGTGCCGCTGGCCAAGGGCTCGCAGGAGTGGATCTTCCTCTGCTTCGCCGCCGCGTTCTGGGTCAAGATGCCGGCCTTCCCGGTGCACGGCTGGATGCCCGACGGCTATCGCAACATGCCGCTGCCGGTACTCGCCGTCTTCTCGGCCGTGCTGTCGAAGGTCGCCGCCTACGGCTTCCTGCGCGTTGTGATCCCGATCTTCCCGGACGCGTCGGCGCACTTCCAGGACCTGATGCTGGTGCTGGCGCTGGGCTCGATCCTCTACGGCTCGGCGATGGCGTTCACGACGTCGGAGTCCCGGCTGGTGCTGGGGTACTCGTCGATCGCCCAGCTGGGCTTCATCACGCTGGGGATCTTCGCCTTGAACGGCGATGGTGCTCAGGGCGCGATCCTGCAGGCCGTCAACCACGGGTTGGTCGTCGCGCCCGCGTTCGTGATCGTCGCCTACCTGGCTGAGCGGACCGGCGGCAGCGAGGACATCCGCGACATGGGCGGCATCGCGTTCCGCGCGCCCGTGCTCGCCGCGCTGTTCTTGATCGTCGTGCTCGCGAACCTGGCGATGCCGGGCTCGTCGAACTTCGTCGGCGAGTTCCTCATCTTGCTCGGCGTGTTCCACTCCAAGCTGGTCATCGCCGCGATCGCCTTCACGGGTGTCGGGATGGCCGCGGTCTACTCGCTGCGGTTGTTCATCAAGACGATGCACAACCGCGTCGGGGCCGATGTCGACTCACGCGATGTCAGCCTCCGTGAAGGCCTCGTGCTCGTGCCGCTCGTCGCTGTGATCCTCTTCTTCGCCCTCTACCCGCAGTTGGCGCTCCACAAGGGAGAGAGGACGATCAACCGCTCGGTCAGCGCCGCCGGGGCGATCTCGGGCTCCGACAAAGCCCTCGCCACCCACCCCGAGATCACGGTGATTCGGTAGTCCATGCTTCTCGCAGCCATCTCTAAGCCAACGATCGACTGGGCCGGCGTCTCGCCGCTCCTCGCGCTGCTGGGCGGGTCGATCGTCGTGCTGCTCGCCGGCTTGCTGCGCGGGCGCTTCATCCGCGAGCAGCTCGTGCCGTTCCTGACGATCGTCGCGTTCGGCGCGACGATCGGCCTGGGGATCTGGCAGTGGGACGAGGCGAAGGACCTGTTCGTCGCCAAGGGGTCGCAGGGGGCGCTGCGCCTTGACGACCTGACGCTGATGATCACCTTCATCGTCTGCGCGACCGGGATCGGCGCGGTGCTGCTGTCGTGGCGCGCTTTGGCGCCGCGCGAGGCCGCGCACGGCGAGTACTTCGCGCTGATGCTGACCAGCGCCGCGGGCATGGTCATCCTGGCCGCCGCACAGAACCTCGTGTCGGTCTTCCTGGGGCTGGAGCTGCTGTCGGTCCCGCTCTATGTGCTGTGCGCGACCGAGATGCGGCGCGAGCGCTCGCTGGAGTCTGGGCTGAAGTACCTCATCATCGGCTCGGTCGGCTCGGCGACGTTCCTGTATGGGTTGGCGTTCATCTACGGTGGCACGGGCGGTACCGACTTCCGCGACGTCGCAGACGCCATCTCCGGCGGCGCCGCCCATGACTCGCTGCTGCTGACCGGCATCGCGCTGACGTTGGTCGGCCTGGCCTTCAAGGCCTCGATCGCCCCGTTCCACCAGTGGACGCCCGACGTCTATGAGGGCGCGCCGACGCCGGTGACCGCGTGGATGGCGGTGGCGACGAAGGCTGCTGCCTTCGGCGCCGCGCTGCGGATCTTCGATGTGGCGCTGATCGACGCGCACGCCGACTGGGCGCCGATGATCGCGGCGCTGGCCGCGATCACGATCATCGTCGGCAATGTCGGCGCGCTGTCGCAGTCGTCGCTGAAGCGGCTGCTGGCGTGGTCGTCGGTGGCGCAGGCGGGGTATCTGCTGGCGGGGTTGGTGGGTGCGTCGAAGTTGGGCGTGCAGGCCACGGTCTTCTACCTGTCGGTCTACCTGTTCATGAACCTGGCGGCGTTCGCGGTGATCGTGGCGCGTGAGCGTGAGGCGCCGTACGGCGACGACATCCGCTCGGTGGCGGGCATTGGTGTTTCGCGACCGCTGCTGGCGTGGCCGATGACGCTGGCGATGCTGTCGCTGGCGGGCATGCCGGCGACGGCAGGGTTCATCGGGAAGTTCACGCTGATCGACGCGGCGGCGGATGCGGGGTACACGTGGCTGGGGATTGTCATCGTGATTGGGTCGATGATCTCGTTGGCGTATTACTTGAAGGTCGTGGCGGCAATGTGGATGCGGCCGGCTTCGGCGGCATCCGAGATCACCACGGCCGACGGCTCACCACGGCTCGCCGGGGCGGACCCCGTGACGGAGCGAGCTGATTGGGAAGTGACGCTCGTCGCTGTCCTGGCTGGCGCTGCGATCGTCGTCTTCGGCGTGATCCCGTCGCCGTTGTTGAACCTGGCGGGCGACGCGGGGCGGGCGCTCGGGCTGCTGTAGCTGTTGGGCGCGTGGCGTGGCTGGCGCTCAGTGCGCCGCGTCGTCGTGCCGCGCCGCGTGGTTCGTTGGCAGCGAGGGAGTGAAGGCGTTCGAGCCGCGACCGCCTCGTGTCATCCGCCGCGAGGTCCGGGTCGACTGGTGGTCAACTATTCACCACGAAACGCCCCGGACCTCCCGCGCGGAGACTCCACGACCAACGCGCGCGCTGAGCGCCACTCACGCAAGCACCGGCCCCGCTGAGCGCTTCTCAGGCCGGCGGCACGGGCGCTGCAGGCGCTGCCGGCGCCGCAGGCGCCGGCACCGGCGCCTCGGCAGGCGCCACCGCACCCGCGACCAGCCCCTGCCCGCACTGCCAGCAGAACGCAGCCCCACGCGAATGCACCGCCCCACACGAGCGACACGCGCCCACGACCCCATCCTCCGACGCCGCCAGCAGCCGCTCGACCTCGCCCAGCTCCGCGTCGGCGACCTGGAGCTCAGCGGCGCGACGGGAGAGGACGTCCAGTCGATAATGATCGCGCGTTGCCATCTCGTAGGTCAACCCCCCGAGATCAAAGGTCAACGCCGCCACTCGGCGCGCCAGCTCATGCCGCCGCGCCCGCAGCTCGTCCAGCGACGTCGGCCCCGGTAGCGCGCTCATCCGATCTCCTCGAAGCCCGTGCCGCCGGCCGGCGCCTTGTTGTCCTTGGGCGGCAGCTTGCCGTTGCCGGTCGTGATCGGCTTGCCCTTCTTGACCGCGTTCTCGACGGCCTTCTTGTCAGAGAGGCTCTTGACCGACACCGCGCCCTTGTCCGGCGTCGCCTTGTCGATGGACTTCGACGAGGCCTTCGACTTCGACGAGGACTTCGAGGAGCCCGAGCCGCTGGTCGACCCGCCGCTGCCGCCGCCGTCCACCGCAGCAGCCGCCGGCGCAGCCGCCGTCCCCTCGACCTTGATGACTTGCGGCGCGGGCGTCGCGGCACTGGGCACCGATGACGTCCCTGTCGCCCAGTGCCCCAACAACAGCCCGATCAACAACGTCAACAACAGCAATGCCACCAGCGCGAGCAGGCCGGCGTTGGCCTGCAGCCGACCGTTGAACCGGCGCGGCGGTCCGGACGCGGCGGTCCACGAGGCCACCGGGTCGGCGCCGAACGGCGGAGCGGCGACGCCGAACGACCCGGCTGACGGCACCGACCGCGCCCGCACGTCGGCGTCCAACACGTCCAAGAACTCCAGCCGCGCCTCCGGCCGGCGCGCGCCGCAGTGCAGGCAGTAGCGCTGGTCACCCGCCAGCGGCGCGCCGCAGGCCGGGCAGGGCTCGCCGTCGCGCCCGAAGACGGGCGCGGATTGCGAGGACTCGATGATCACGGGATGCTCCTTCACGACGATGGTCCAGCGTTGGGCGCGACGGTCACGGCGATGCGCGCACCGCGCGGCTGACCGACGAAGAACAGGCGGAAGACGACCTTCTTGGACGAGCCGGCCGCAGGCAGCTTGGGCACGAGCGCACGTCCGGCCGCGACCACGCGCGACCCCTTCAGTGCGACGGCGAAGATCGGCACGTTGCGCAGGGCACGGCGCGACGGGTTGACGACCGTGCCGGTCAAGTAGCGCCCCGTGCTGTCGCCATCGAAGTGCACGCCGGTCACGCGGACCCGCGGGATGCGTGCCGCGGACGGCGCGGCGCCCACCCGCGCCCGGACCGACCGAGGCGCGCTCGCCACCGTCACTTGGTCGTTGACCCACCAGGCCGTGTGCCGGCCTCGCAGCGTCGCCAGCCGCTGGAGGGCGGGTTGCAGGCCGACCGCATCGTTCTTGTACAACGACGCACCGCGGCGGTCACGCACGTCGATGAGCACCGGCACGTCGCGTTGCGCCCGCGCGCCCGCGTTGCGCACCTCGACAGCCGCGGCAACCGCCCCGCCAACCCCGCGCACCACGACCGCCCGGGCCACGCGCACGTCGGCGTTGCGCCGGATCTTCAGCGTCCCGCTCGCCTGTACCGCCTGCTTGCCCTCCGCAGCGATCTGCGCGCTCTTGTCGGCCGTGCTCTCGCACGCCGACACGCCCGCCGCAACGAGCAGGGCGACAGCTGCGGCGACGGCCTTCACCGAGCGCCTCGCCAGATCGTCGCGCGCGCAGTGCGCACGGGCACTCGAACGCCTGGTCGAGCGGCCCGATTCACCCGAAGGCCCCCGCCACGTAGTCGCGCGTGCGCTCCGCACGCGGCGCCTCGAAGACCTGCTCGGTGGCCCCAAACTCGACCAGATCACCCAGGTACATGAACGCGACCTTGTCCCCCACGCGGTGCGCCTGGGCCAGGTTATGGGTGACGATCACGACCGCCAGATCGCGGCGCAGCTCACCGATCAGCTCCTCGATCACGGCCGTCGACCGCGGATCCAGCGCGCTGCACGGCTCGTCCATCAACAACACCTCGGGCCGCGTCGCGATCGCCCGCGCGATGCAGAGCCGCTGCTGCTGGCCGCCGCTGAGCCGCAGCGCGGGACGGTCGAGGTCGCCGCCGAGCTCGTCGTAGAGGCCCGCACGGCGCAGGGCATCAACCACCTGCGGCTCCAACTCCCGGACTCGGTCCCGCCCACCTCGCTTCTTGTTCTGCACCCGGATCGCATAGGCCACGTTGTCGAAGATCGACATCGGGAACGGGTTTGGCTGCTGGAAGACCATCGCCACGCGACGTCGCAGCGCGGTCACCTCGAACTGCTCGACGTCGACGCCGTCGAGCAGCACCCGGCCGTGGCGGGTCGCGCCCGCCGTCGTCTCGGTCAGGCGGTTCAAGGTCCGCAACAACGTCGTCTTGCCACAGCCCGACGGGCCGATCAGCGCCAGCGCCTCGCCGGCATGGATCGGCAAGGACACGTCCTTGACGGCGGGCTTGTCCCCGTACAAGACGCTCAGCCCCTCCACGCGCATGCGCTCCGGGGACCCGGGCCCACCCACCCCGCTTCTCCGCTCGTACGGGCGACCGCGCGGCGCGTCCTGCGTCTCGGGCACCGGGACCGGCGTGCGGTCCAGCCGCACGCGCCGCCGCGGCGGCGGCAGCGCGGGCACGGCATCGTCAAGGAACGGATCGACCACTCGGTTGTCGGTGCTCATTGAAGAGCCTTTCGAGTCGATGACTGCGTCAACGGAAAAAGAGCCCTCTGGGCGAGGCTTTCCGCGCTCATGCGCGGTTCTCCTTGCGGCGGCCGAGGAAGTCGACGGCCGCGTTCAGCGTCAGCACGATCAGCAGCAGCACAAAGGCCGCCGCGTAGGCCTTCTGCGGGGCGTTGCCCTCGCCGGCGGGCGAGGCGCCGTAGACGTAGCTGGTCAGCGTCGAGCCCGTGCCGCGCAGGTTGCCGAGGATCGGCACGTTGCCCTGGGGTTCGAGCTGCAGCGTCGCGCCGAGCAGCACGACGACGACGGCCGTGTCGCCGACGATCCGCCCCATCCCCAGGGCGGCGCCCGTCGCGATGTTCGCCCGGATCTGCGGGAGCAAGATGGTGCGGATGGTGCAGATGCGCGTCTTGCCCAGTGCCCATGACGCCTCGCGCGCGTGGGTTGGGATCGACATCAGCCCCTCGCGCGCGGCGCCGAAGACGAGCGGCAGCGCGATCAGCGACATCATCGCGCCCGCCGCGAGGAACGAGCGCCCGAAGACGCCGCCACCCGAGGCGGTGAAGGAGAGCGGCGCGAGGATCGGCAGCTGGAAGATCGCCAGGCCGAAGATCGCGATGACGATGTCGGGCGTGCCGGCGACGACCTCGATCCCGGACTCGACCGCGCGCGCCAGCGGCGCCGGCTTGCCGTACTCGACGAGCCAGACCGCCGACGCGACGGCCAGCGGCACGGCGATCGCGATCCCGATGATCGTCAGCACGATCGTCCCGAGGATCGGGTCGAGGATGCCGCCGGTCGTGTGCTGCTGCAGGCCCGGCGTGGGCCGAGTGAAGAGCAGCTCGGGGTTGAGGTACTGGATCCCGCGTACGCCCATGTAGATGACGATCGCCGCGGTGACGGCGCACAAAGCGAGTCCGCAGGCCCAGCAGGTCAAAAACGCCAGGCGGTGGCTCCACTTCCACGACCGCAGCGCGTCGCCACGCGGTGCCGGCCGCGGAGGATCGAGCAGCGGCGGAGCGGTCTCGAAGGTCGTGGCCATCAGATGCGCAGCCCCTGCCGGCGCATCGGCAGCTTCGCGATGTAGCCGCCGATCGACAGCACCAGGCTCGACAGCAGCAACAGCAAGGCGAACGCGTAGATGGAGGACTTGACCGCCGGCGCGTTGATCGCGTCGACGTTCTCGACCATCGACGCGGCGAGCGGCCGGATCGGCTCGAAGATGTAGGTGATGCCGTCGACCGGGTTCGGCGAGAAGCCGCGCGAGCCCGACACCATCGACAGCGCAACCGCTTCACCGAGTGCGCGGGCGCACGCGAGCACCGCGGCGGCGACGATCGCCGGCCGTGCGGCACGCACCGAGACGGTCCAGATCGCCTCCCAGCGGTTGGCGCCCAGCGCGCTGGCGCCCTCGGTCCACGCGGTGGGAATCGCCCGCAGCGCGTCGACCACGATCGCGATCATGATCGGCGTGATCATCACGGTCAGCACGACGATCGCCACGAGCACGCCGGTTCCATCGAGCTGGACGACGTTCTGCACCGAGTCCTTGCGCCCCGGGCTGATGAGGTGGTTGCCGACAAACGGCGCCAGCACCAGGATCCCGATCAGCCCGTAGATGACCGACGGCACGGCCGCGAGCAACCGCACCGCCGGCACCACGACGGCGCGCACGCGCGCCGGGGCGAACTCGACGATGAAGATCGCCGAGAACAGCGAGAACACAAGACCGATGACAACGGCGACGCCGGTCGTCAGCAGCGTCCCGTAGATCAGGGGCCACGCCCGCAGGTGGTATGCGGAAGCGGGCGGGTCCTGACCGGTCTTGATCATCTCGCCGAGCTGGTGATCGACGCTGCCGCCGGAGCCCAGCCAAGCAAACCAGCCGTTGGCCTGCAGCGACGGCCATGCGCGCACGGCGACGAAGCCCACCATCAACACGATGGTCAGCAGGACCAGGCAGGCCACGGCGCCGAGGCGCCACGCGGCCTGCCGGTCCGTCCACGGCTCTCGTCGCCGGGCGATCATGGGGTCCTAGCTGTCGAGCGGAATCGCGATCGACGCGATGATCTTGCGGGCGACCGGGCTCTTCTGAATCCAGTGGATGAAGGCCGACGCCGCACCGGTGGCCTTGCCGCGCGTCACCTCGTAGTAGTTGCGCACGCCCGGGTACTGGCCGGACTTCGCGTTCTGGAGGTTGCAGGCGACGCCGTTGAACGACACCGCGTGCACGTCCTTCTGCGACGCGTAGTACCCCGAGTTGAAGCCGATCGCGTTCTTGTCGGAGGCGACCGACTGCTCGACGAGACCGTCAGACGGCTTCAGCGACGCAAGGTCGGAGATCGTCTTGTTGCCGAGCAGCAACTGCTGGACGAGCGGCGGCAGCGACGAGGCGGCGGTGCGACCGATGAGGTCGATCGTGCCGGTGGCCGTCGCGCCCGGGACGTCCTCCCAATTGCGCACCTGGCCGGTCCAGATCGCCTGCGCCTGGGCGAGCGTCAGGTTCGGGAGCTTGTTGGAGGGGTTGGTGTCGAAGCAGAAGAAGTCCTTGGCGATCGGGTAGAAGACCAAGCCGGCGGGATCGCTGGCGCGCGGGTCACGCGCGGCGTTGCCGATCGTCACGCGGCCGGCGGCGGCATCTTGGATGCCGACCTCGCCGCCACCCTGGGCCAGCTTGAACTTCACCTTGCCCGGCTTGAGCTTGACGTACTTCTTGGCCAGCAGGGCGACAAGCGGCGCTGAGCCGGTCGCGCCGCTGATGGTGATCGTGCTGGCAGCCGAGGCGCCGGCGGGTGCGGCGACGGCGAGAACGCCGAGTGCGGCGAGGGCTGCGATGAGGCGTCGAGAGCGGTTCATCTCCGCGGAACTCCATTTCCCAGTTTGCATGGTCGGTTGATGGACAATAGTCTAACCACATAATTCTGATCGAGATTGAACAGAACCGATTTCGGGCATGAGCCCTCGCCCTCCAGAGAACACCGCCACCTGCGGCGAGTGCGTCGCGCCCCTGCACGCCGACCAGCGCTACTGCCTGCGCTGCGGCGCGCGCCACGGCGCGCCGCGGGTCGATCCGCTGGGTGCACTGGGGTTTGCGGTGGACGCCGAAGCGCGTCTGCCCGGCGCGGCGATCGCGGCCGGCGGTGCCTTCGCGAGCGGCGGCGATGGTACGGCGACGGACAGCGGTGCGGCGGCCGGCGGGCGGCGCGCGCCGTCGCGGCGGCTCACCGCGGCGCTGGCGGCCGTGACGCTCGCGCTCGGTGCCGCAGCCGGTGCGGCGCTCGGCCCGGGTCCGGCGCTCTCGGTCGCTGCTGCGCCGCAGCGGCTGGTCGCGCTCGTGGTGCCCAGCGCGGCGCCTGCGCCGGCCACGACGACCGCCGAGGACGAGCCGTCTGCCCCCGAGCACGAGGGTTCTTCGGACACGCCGAGCGCCAGCGACCACACGTCCACGACCGACGGTGCGTCCTCCGCGAGCGACGACAGCAGCCCGGCCGACGACAGCTCTTCCGCTGACGACTCCAAGACCAAGACCACCTCCACCAGCGACGGTGACTCCACGACCACCGGCGCCAACGAGACGACCACGACCACCAAGACGACCGCCGCAACGGTGCCCGCGCACGTCTTCGTCATCAGTCTCACGCAGCTCGACGCGACCGCGTACAGCCCGACTTCTCCCCTCGCCGACCTCGTCGCCCGGGGCACGCTGCTCTCCAACTACGCCGCCGCCGGCCCCTCCGCCGCGGCCAACGAGCTCGCGCTGCTCGGCGGCCAAGTCCCCACGGCCGACTGCGCCGCCGACCTCGCCGCATGCGTCCTACCCGCCGGCGAGACGTCGCTGCCCGACCAGTTGCGCACCACCAACCTGACGTGGCGGGCGTACGTCGAGGATCCGGCCCAGCGTTGCGCGGCAACCCCGAGCGCCCGCGTCGGCGTCTCGCTCTTCACGACGCTCGCGGCCCGCAAGGACTGCGCGAGCAACGTCGTCGACCCCGCCACGCTCGACGCCGACCTCGCCAAAAAGACCAAGACACCCGCGCTGAGCCTCTTCGTCCCCAACGCCTGCCACGACGGCAGCGCGACGCCCTGCGCCGACGGCGCGCCCGCAGGCCTCGATGGCGCCACCGCGTCGCTGCACGCGCTCGTGGCCAAGATCACCGCCAGCGCCGCCTACAAGGCCGACGGCGTCCTGCTGATCGTCAGCGACGCGCCGCCCCCGCCGAGCACCGACCCGGCGGCGCCCCCTGCGACGCCCGCCCCGCTCGGCGCGCTCGTCCTCTCGCCCCGCGCCACCGCCGCGCGCACCGTCGACGCCGCGACCGGCCCGGTCGCGCTGCTGCGCTCGATCGAGGACCTGCTCGGCCTCGACGCGCTCGGCGCCGCCGCGCAGGTCACCACGCCCGCGCTCGACGGCGTGCTCGCACCGCCGACCGCGACGGCGTCTTCCACCTTCCCCCATCGATCCCATCCCACGAACCCGACACGGAGGTCCCCTTGACCCTCGCCCGTCCCCTGCTGATCGCCGTCTTCGCCCTCGCGGTGTGGGCGCCGCTCGCAGGCGCCAGTGCCAACCCCAACAACTACGACTGCGGCGGGCACATCGAAGCCGGTCAGCCGCAGCCCGGTGACGACAGCACGCAGGTCCAGTACGTCTTCGCCTGCGGCGGCCCGATCACCGGGTACCAGATCCAGCCGCAGATCAGCGACACCGGCTTCTCGACCGACGTCTCGGTGTTCGACCAGCAGAAGAACCCGGTCACGACCGACTCGTTCACCTGCAACGGCGACTTCCCCGGCTGGGGCTTCAACTGCATCGGCAAGTACACCGGCACGACGTACGCCAACATCGTCGGCACGTTCTCGATCGACGGGAAGCTCTGCGACGAGCCGCGCGTCGACCCGCTGCTGACCGTCGTCTACGCGACCGCCGACGCCAAGGGCGTCGTCACCCAGGCGATCTCCGGCCCCTACGACCTCGGCCGCCCGCGCGGCTGCCCGAAGTCCGCACAGGGCGGCAAGACCCGGATCCCGTCGGACTCTTCGCTGGCCGGCGGCGAGACCACCAAGAAGGCCACGGCGAAGAAGAAGGCCACCAAGAAGAAGGCGACCAAGAAGACCAAGAAGCACGCGGCCGCCGCGAAGTAACCGCACACGGGCCACCGCCGCACCACGGCGGTGGCCCGGAGCCCGGCTGGGTAGGACGGAGACCATGTCCGACCACGGCCACGACCACACCGAGGACCCACGCAAGCAAGAGCAGGGCAGCGGCGGCTACCCGGAGAGCACGCCCGCGGGCACCGAGGGCGACACGACCGGCCGGCCCGACGAGCACGGCGGAGACGACCGTGCGCCCAGTCCGTCGACCGAGAAAGAGGCCGATCGCGAACACTCGACCGGCAACCCGGACGCCGCCGGCTGACGGCTGGCTCCGCGAGCTTCCGGCGCGTCTGGAACGATGCGCCGGTGCGCATTTCCGCCAAGGCCGATTACGCGGTGCGGGCAGCGATCGAGCTGGCTGTCGCCGGAACCGAGCATCCGACCAAGGGCGACAGCGTCGCGCAGGCCCAGGGCATCCCCCTGAAGTTCCTCGAGAACATCCTCGCCGACATGCGCCACGCCGGCCTGGTCACCAGCCGCCGCGGCGCTGAGGGCGGCTACTGGCTGGCGCGGCCCGCCGAGGAGATCACCGTCGCCGACATCATCCGCGCCGTCGAGGGCCCGCTGGCCTCCGTCCGCGGCGGCCGCCCCGAGGACGTGGACTACGCGGGCAGCGCCGAGCCGCTGCAGCGCGTCTGGATCGGTGTCCGCGCGAGCCTGCGCCGCGTCGTCGAGAACGTCACGCTCGCCGACCTCGCCTCGGGCAAGCTGCCCAAGGACGTCGAGGCGCTGGCGAAAGACCCCGAGGCCTGGGTGACGCGCCGCTAAGCCGCGCTCGGCAGCGACTTCACGCCGTCGCGCCGCACGTAGACGATGTCGCCCTCGTGCAGCTCCAGCTGCTCGGCCTCGTGGCGCGTCAGCTGGGCGTAGACGGCGCCGTCGCCGGCGAGGTCGAGCTCGACGCGGACCTCGAAGCCGAGGTGCACGATGCGCGAGATCTGCGCCTCGACGCCGATGCCGTCCGGATCGGTCCGCAGGACGAGGTCGTGCGGGCGCACCAGCCCGTCGCCCAACCGCGCGACCGGGCCGAGGAAGCCCATGACGAACTCGTTGGCCGGCGCGTCGTAGAGGTCGCGTGGCGCGCCGACCTGCTCGATGCGACCGCCGTTGAGCACCACGATGCGATCGGCCAGCTCCATCGCCTCCTCCTGGTCGTGGGTGACCAGGACGGTGGTGACGTGGACCTCGTCGTGCAGCCGGCGCAGCCACGCGCGCAGCTCGGCACGGACGTTGGCGTCCAGCGCGCCGAACGGCTCGTCCAACAACAACACCTTGGGCTCGACCGCCAAGGCGCGCGCCAGCGCCATCCGCTGGCGCTGGCCGCCCGACAGCTGTGACGGGTAGCGGTCCTGATAGCCCGAGAGCCCGACGATGCCCAGCAGCTCGTCGACCTTGGCCGTGATCTCCGCCTTCGGGCGCTTGCGCACCTTGAGGCCGAAGGCGACGTTGTCGCGCACCGTCATGTGCTTGAACGCGGCGTAGTGCTGGAAGACGAAGCCGATGTCGCGCTGTTGGGGCGGAAGGCCCGTGACGTCGCGATCTTCCAAGACGACGTGACCCGTGTCCGGCACCTCCAGCCCCGCGATCACGCGCAACAGCGTGGACTTGCCCGAACCCGACGGCCCGAGCAGCGCGGTCAGCGAGCCGGGCTCGATCTCCACCGAGACGTCGTGCAGCGCCGCGAACTCGCCGTAGTGCTTGGAGACCGAGGAGACGGAGATCATCGTGCATCACCCTTGCGTTGCAGGAGCGTCAACGCAAGCAGGGTCGCAAGCGCGATCACGGCCATGAGCGCCGAGGCGGCATAGGCGCCGGCGAGGTCGAAGTTCGAGAAGCGGTTCTCGACGAGCAGCGGCAGCGTGATCGTCTCGCCGGAGATCTTGCCCGACACGACGCTGACGGCGCCGAACTCGCCGATGGCGCGCGCCACCGACAGCACGACGCCGTAGGCCACACCCCAGCGGATCGCCGGCAGCGTGACGCGCAGGAACGTCTGCCAGCGTGAGGCACCGAGCGTCGCGGCCGCCTGCTCCTGCTCGTCGCCGATCTCGCGCAGCACCGGCACCACCTCGCGCACGACGAACGGCAGGCAGACGAAGATCGTCGCCAGCACCATGCCGGGCACCGAGAAGATGATCTGGATGCCGGCGTCGGTGAGCGTCGGCCCGAGCCAGCCCTGACGGCCGTAGAGCAAGAACAGCGCCAAGCCGATGACGACCGGCGAGATCGCGAACGGCAGGTCGATGAGCGCCTCGAGGATCCGCTTGCCGCGCACGCGCGAGCGGACGAGCGCAAGCGCCGCGACGATCCCGAAGATGGTGTTCAACGGGACGGCGATCGCGGTGATCTCGATCGTCAGCCAGAACGCGCTGACCGCGGCCGGCGTCGTGATCGAGGCCCAGACCGCGTCGACGCCCGGCTCGAAGGTCCGGTAGAGCACGACGCCGATCGGGACGACCAGCAGCAGGGCCAGGTAGCCGAGCGCGAAGAAGCGGATGCCGTAGCGGCTCGCACGACTAGTGATCATGCCGCGCGCCCCAGTACTCGATGAAGCGCAGCGCGATCAACATCAACAACGAGACGCCGATCAAGACCACCGCGACCGCCGCCGCGCCGCTCGCGTTGTCGCTCTCGATCTGCTTGAAGATGAAGACCGACGACACCTGTGTGTCAAACGGCTTGTTGCCCGAGATCAGGATGACCGAGCCGAACTCCCCGACGGCGCGCGCGAACGACAGCGCGGCGCCGGACAGGATCGCCGGGATCAGGTTGGGCAAGATGATCCGGCGGAAGGTGGTCAGCGGGCCGGCGCCGAGCGACGCGGCGGCCTGCTCCATCTCGGTGTCGAGCTCGATCAGCACCGGCTGCACCGCGCGCACGCCGAACGGCAGCGTGACGAACAGCAGCGCGAGCGCGACCGACAGCTGCGTGAACGCGAGGTTGACGCCGACCGGGCTCGTCGGCCCCCACAACGCCAGCAGCGTGATGCCGACGACGATCGTCGGCATCGCGAACGGCAGGTCGATGATCGCGTTGACGACCCGGCGGCCGGGGAAGTCGTCGCGCACCAGCGTCCAGGCGATCGCCACCCCGGCCACGGCGTTGATGGCCGCGACGATGACCGACACGATCAGCGTGAACTTCAGCGCGGAGACGGCTTGGCGGCTGGAGACCGAGTCCCAGAACGCCGACAGGCCGCCGTCCAGCGACTTGGCCGCCAGCGCCGCCAGCGGCAACAGCACGATCAGGCTCAGCCACAGCATCGCCAGGCCCATGCCCAGACCGCCGACGCCCCCGGACCGTGCAAGGGTCCGAGGGCGGCGGTCACGACGACGGGCGGGCGCCGGCGCGGCCGGGGTGACGGCCTGCGTGCTCACTTCGCCGTCGATACTCCGTTGTCGTCTTCGATCTTGGCGACCGCGCCCTTCTCGGGATCGAACAGGTCGGCGTTGATCTTCTTCCAGCCGCCGAAGTCGTCGACCGTCTTGACCGTGCCCGGATCCGGGAACTTGGCCTTGTTCTTGGCCAGGATCGCCGCGTTGACCGGGCGGTAGCCCCAGTCGGCGAAGTGCTGCTGCGCGCTGTCGCTCAGCGCGAACTTCACGAACGCCGCGCCCTTGGCGCCGCCCGCGGTCGTGGCCGCGATCGGGTTCTGGATCAGGAACGTGTCGTCGGGCTGGACCAACTCGATGTTCTTCTCGCCCTTCTTGACGGCCGTCGCGTACTCGTACTCATAGGAGATGAGCACGTCGCCCTCGCCGCCGGTGAAGGTCTGCAGCGCCTCGCGTCCGGACTTGGGCTGGACCGGCACGTGGTCGCTCAGGAGCTTCTTGACGTAGGCGATCCCGCCGTGCTGGTAGGCGCCCAGCAGGTTCCACTTGGCCGCGCCCGAGGTGAACGGGTTGGGCGTGACGACCTTGACGCCGGGCTTGAGCAGGTCATCCCAGCCGTGGATGCCCTTCGGGTTGCCCTTGCGCACGACGAACGAGACCAGCGACGTGGTGACGAAGCCGCCCTTGCCGCCGGCCGCCTCGGTCTGCGCGACCCAGTCGGCGGGCACGAGCTTGTCGGGCGTCAGCTTGTCGACGTCAGGCGCCAGCGAGAGGGCGACGACGTCGGCCTTCTGGCCGGCGAGCACCGCGCGGCTCTGGTCGCCCGAGGCGCCGTAGGAGGTCTTGAACGAGACGCCCTTGCCCTCAGCGGTCTTCTGGAAGTCCGGGATGATCTGGTCGTAGACGACCTCGGGGGTCGAGTAGGCGACCAGCGAGAGCGAGGACGTCGAGCCGCCCCCGCCGCCGCCCGAGGAGGCCGACGAACCGCTCGTGTCATCGGACGCGCCGCCACAACCGGCCACGGCGAGGGCGGCGACGGCAAGCGTCGAGAGCAGGATCTTGGGCGTCACAGGCACGACTCCTCGGGAAAAGGGCTAATCACAGTCAGGTTTAGGAGGTTCGGCAGTGTACAGCAAGGCGACTGAAGAGATCGGGATACTGCAGTTCATGCGCGAGACCACGCCACAGGTGTTCTTGATCGCCCGTCCCGCGCTCGATCTCGACGGCCTGCGCGGCTATCTCGACGCAGCTGGCGGCGCCTCGTGGCTGGATCGCCGGCTGGCGGAGAGCGAGGTGCTGAATCCCGGCGAGACGCTGGCCGAGTTCGCCGGGCGCGCCTGTTACCGCTCCTGGGAGCCGGGGCTCAACCCCAACGTCACGCGCGTGCGCACCGATCCGCGCGAGTACCTCGACAACGTGCTCGCCTCCGGCCACGGCTCGGTCCTGGAGCACGCCAGTTACACCTTCGCCTTCCGCGACGTCTCACGCGTCTTCACGCACGAACTGGTCCGCCACCGTGCCGGTTCGGCGTTCTCGCAGGAGAGCCTGCGCTACGTGCGGCTGACCGACATCGGCTTCCGCATCCCGCCGGCGCTGGAGCCGATCCGCGAGCAGGTGGTCTCGATCGTCGAGCAGCTCGAGGAGCTGCAGGTCAGCGCCGCGCGCGAGCTCGGCGTCGACGACGAGGGCGTGCCGTTCGCGGTCAAGAAGGAGGTGACCTCGGCGCTACGCCGGCTCGCGCCGATCGGGCTGAGCACCGACATCATCTGGACCGCCAACGTGCGGACGCTGCGCCACGTCATCGCGCTGCGCACCGCGCCCGGCGCCGAGGAGGAGCTGCGGCTCGTCTTCGACCTCGTCGCCGAGCTGGCGCTGGCCGAGGCGCCCGCGCTCTTTCAGGACTTCTCGCGCGATGACGACGGCACCTGGACGCCGGCGCACGGCAAGGTCTGACCCAATCGCAAGCAGGCCTGTCCCTGAATGGGTGCGCTGGCCGTGATTCGACACTCTCACACCGTCTGTCGAGATCGCGAAACCAGGGCGCTCTCGCGCGCTAAGTGTGAACAGTGCCCTCAATTGCCGCGATTTTCCCTGGCCAGGGGAGCCATGCGCCCAACATGGACGAGCCCTACCGCGGGCTGGCCGCCTTCGAGCGGGGGCTCGAGCTGCTCGGCTTCGACCCGTTCGAGCGCCTAGACGAGGGCACGCGCTTCCAGCAGCCCGCCATCTTCCTGTGCAGCGTCACCGCGTGGGATCTCTGGCGCGAGGCGTCGCCCGAGGAGTTCGCGCAGGTGCGCGCGGCCGCCGGCCACTCGCTCGGCGAGTACGCCGCGCTGGTCGCCGCGGGCGTGTTGTCCTTCGAGGACGCCGTCAGCCTCGTGGCCGAGCGCGCCGCGGCGATGGCCGACGCCGGCGAACTGCAGTCCGGCTCGATGGTCGCGATGCTCGGCGGCGACGACCACGCGATCCGCGCGCTGGCCGACCGCCTGGGCCTGACGATCGCCAACGACAACGCGCCCGGCCAGCTGGTGCTGAGCGGGGCGACCGAGGCCGTCGCCCAGGCCGAGGAGCTCGCCCGTGAGGAGACCGGCGCGCGCGCTCGACGGCTCGACGTCTCCGCCGCCTTCCACTCGCCGCTGATGCAGCCGGCGGCCGCGCGCTTGGCCGAGGCGCTCGCGCGCGTGGAGATTCAGCCCGGCGCCTTCCCCGTCTACGCCAACGGCAGCGCAGCCCCGTTCAAGGACGTCCGCCGCGAGCTCAGCGAGAACCTCCTGCGCGCCGTGCGCTGGCGCGAGACGATGCTGGCGCTGCGTGCCGCGGGCATCGACCGCTACGTCGAGCACGGCCCCGGCGCCGTCCTCACCGGCCTGGTCAAGCGAACGCTGGCGGCGGCGTGATGCAGGCGGGCACGGTCACCGACAGCGCCGCCACGCAGACGACGGAGCGCCGCGGCCGGATCACCCGCGCGGCCACCACCAAGCCGGGAGCGATCTCGCGCCCGCGCGCCGGGCGAGCGGGGACCGTTGCTCGCGGCCTCACCGCCGGCCTCTTCGGCGTCGGCGCCGCGCTGCCCGAGCGCGAGATCGACAACGCCTACTTCGAGCAGCGCCTCGACACCGACGACGCTTGGATCGTGCGGCGCACCGGCATCCGGACGCGCCGCTGGCTGGAGGCTGACGAGCCGCTCGCGCCGCTCGCCGCACGCGCCTGCGCCAACGCGCTGGCCGACGCCGGACGCAGCGCCGCCGAGGTCGACCAGCTCATCGTCACCACGATCACCCCGGACAAGGTCACGCCCGGCCTGGCCCCCGAGGTCGCACGGCTGATCGGCGCCCACGGCGCCGCCGCGGTCGACCTCAACGCCGCGTGTGCCGGCTTCTTGTACGGCTTGGACCAGGCCGCGGCGCTGGTCGAGACCGGCCGCGCCGGCGTCGTCCTGGTCTGCGGTGCCGAGGCGCTGAGCCGCCTGACCGACACCGAGGACCGCGGCACCGCCGTGCTCTTCGGCGACGGCGCGGGCGCGGTGGTCGTCGCCGCCGGTGAGCTGGACCGTGGCGTCTCGCGCTTCGTCCTGGGCTGCGATCCCGAGCAGGGCGGTCTGCTCTACGCCGACAACGAGGACCGCAAGCTGCGGATGGAAGGCCGCGAGGTCTACCGCCACGCGGTCGCCCGGATGGCCGAGGCGACGCGTGAAGCGCTGGACGCCGCCGCCCTGACCGTTGACGATCTCGACCTTTTTGTCGCCCACCAGGCAAACTCACGCATCATCGAGTCCGCCGCCAACGAGCTGGGTCTGCCCCACGCCAAGCTCGCGATCAACGTCGACCGCGTCGCCAACACGTCGTCGGCATCGATCCCGCTCGCGCTGGCCCAGGCTGAGCGCGACGGGTTGCTGAAGCCCGGCGCCACCGTCGGCCTGGCCGCCTTCGGCGCCGGCTTCGTCTGGGGCGCGGGCGTCGTCAGCTGGAAGGAGCGCCAGTATGTCTGCGCCTGAGGGAGCGGTCGCGCTGGTCACCGGCGGCACGCGCGGCATCGGCGCGTCGATCGCGCAGCGGCTGAAGGCCGACGGCTACAAGGTCGCAACGCTCGGGCGCAGCGGCGGCGACGTGCAGGCCGACGTCGCTGACCCGGCAGCCGTCCAGGCGGCCTTCGACGAGGTCCGCGAGCGCTTCGGCCCCGTGCTGATCTTGGTCAACAACGCCGGCGTCACCGCCGACGGGCTGGCCATCCGCATGCCCGACGATGACTGGGCGCGCGTGATCGACACCAACTTGAACGGCGCCTTCAACTGCACCAAGCGCGGCCTCGAGGACATGTTGAAGGCCCGCTGGGGCCGCATCGTCAACGTGTCGTCGATCTCCGCGCAGCGCGCCAACTCCGGCCAGGCCAACTACGCCGCCTCCAAGGCGGGGCTGCTCGGCTTCACCCGGGTCGTCGCCAAGGAGATGGGCAAGCGCAACATCACGTCCAACGCCGTGACGCCCGGCTTCATCGAGACCGAGATGACCGCTGAGCTGCCGGCCAAGGAGCTGGCGGCCGCGATCCCGGCGGCGCGCATCGGTCAACCCGAGGAGGTCGCCGCCGCGGTGAGCTTCCTCGTCAGCGACGACGCGGCCTACATCAACGGCGCAACGCTGGCCGTCGACGGCGGCCTCGGCGCCTAGCACCACCTGTCCCGACCAAGAACCCGAAGAACCAGGAGAACACCACCATCATGGCCAGCCAGCAAGAGATCCTCGAAGCCATCCGCGCCGAGCTCACCGCCATCAAGGTGCCCGACGCCGAGACGGCGCAGCCCGACACGACGTGGGAGCAGCTCGACGTCGACTCGCTCGATCTCGTCGAGCTCGTCAAGGCGCTCGAGGACCGCTTCGAGGTCCAGATCGCCGATCCGGATCTCAAGGGCATTGCCTCGGTCGGCGACGCGATCACGCTCGTCGAGCGCCTGCAGACCGCGACGGCCTAAGAGCTATATGGACGGCATCGTCATCACCGGACGGGGCGTCGTCTCCCCCGTCGCCACGGGCGTCGAGGCGTTCTTCGACGCCCTGCTCGGCATGGAGGGCGGCATCACCGACGAGGGTGTCGCGCCGTGCGGCGAGTTTGACCCCGAGGTCGTGATGACCCCGAAGGAGGCGCGGCGGATGGACCGCTTCGCGCAGCTCGCGGTCGCGGCCGCCGACCAGGCGGCCGACGAGGCGGGCCTACTCGGCGAGGTCGACCCGGCGCGCGTCGGGGTGATCGTCGGCACCGGCGTCGGCGGGTTGACCACCCTGCAGGCGGAGTGCAAGACGTGGCTGGAGGAGGGCGACCGTGCGGTCTCACCCCTCTTCGTTCCGATGATGATGCCCAACGCCGCCGCCGGCCAGATCGCGATGCGCCGCGGCCTGCATGGCCCGGGCTTCTCGATCGCGTCGGCATGCTCGACGGGCGCGCACTCCATCGGCGAGGCCGCCCGGTTGATCGCGCGCGGCGAGGCCGATGTGATGATCTCCGGTGGCACCGAGGCCGCGCTCGTCGGCCTCTGCCTGGCCGCCTTCAAGCGCATGGGCGCGCTGTCGCGCGTCGGCGAGTCGCGCCCGTTTGACACGCGCCGCGACGGCTTCGTCATGGGCGAGGGCTCCGCGGTCCTGGTGTTGGAGCGCGAGGAGCATGCCCGCGCCCGCGGCGCGCACATCTACGCGCGCGTGACCGGCTACGGCGCGTCCAACGACGCGTTCCACATCACCCAGCCCGAGGCCAACGGCCGCGGCGCAGTCGAGGCCATGACTGCGGCGCTGCGCGACGCCGACCTCGCGCCGGCCGACGTGGGCTACGTCAACGCGCACGGCACGAGCACGCCGATCAACGACCGCGTCGAGACGCTGGCCCTGCGCCAGGTCCTCGGCGAGGACGGTCCGCCGGTCTCCTCCTGCAAGGGCGCCGTCGGGCACACGCTCGGCGCCGCCGGCGCCATCGAGGCGCTGGCGTGCGTGGAGGCGCTGCGCCGCGGTGCGCTGCCACCGACGCTCGGGCTCGAGGACATCGACCCCGAGTGCGCCGCGGATCACATCGCCGGCGCGCCGCGCGAGGCGCCGGATCTCAAGGTCGCGCTGAGCAACTCGTTTGCCTTCGGCGGCCAGAACGCGACGCTCGTCCTCCAGGCGGCCTAGGGGAGAACCATGAGCGCGTCGACTGCGTCGATTGAGAAGGACAACAACAAGTGAGCGCGGTCTTCGACGTCCGGGAGGGTGGGACCGACATCCTCGCCGCGCGTGCGCGGCTGGAGCTGCTGTTCGACGCCGGCACCTTCCGGCCGATCCGCACCGCGGTCGGCGACGGCGTGCTGTCGGGCAGCGGGCGCGTCCAGGGTCGTGCGGTGGTCGCGTGGGCCCAGGACGGAACGTTCAAGGGCGGGTCGCTGGGCTCCTCGGGCGGCGAGACGATCGCACGGACGATCCAGCGCGCGAACGCGCTCGGCGTCCCGGTCGTCGGCTTCCCCCACTCCGGTGGCGCGCGGCTGCAGGAGGGTGTCGCGGCCCTGAGCGCCTACGCGGCGATCTTCCGCGCCCAGGCCCTGGCGACGGTCCCGATGATCAACGTCGTGTCGGGCCCCTGCGCTGGCGGTGCGGCCTACTCGCCAGCATTGGGCGACTTCGTGGTCATGACCGCTGAGGCCGTGATGTTCCTGACCGGCCCGAAGATCATCGAGCGCGTGACGCGCGAGGTCATCTCGGCGGCCGAGCTCGGCGGGACCAAGGTGCACGGCGCCAACGGCGTCTCGCACCTGGTCGCGCGCGACGACGTCCACGCCGCCGAATTGGTCCGCGAGCTGCTGACGTTCCTGCCCGACCGCGTCGGCAACGGCACCCCGCTGGTGCCGCCGGCCGATGCGCCCGGCGAGGACCCGGGCGACGTGCTGCCGGCGAGCAACCGCAAGGTCTACGACGTGCGCGAGGTCGCCGCCCGCCTGCTGGACCGCGGCGCGCTGCTGGAGCTCTCACCGCGCTGGGCGCGCAACCTCGTCGTCGGCTTCGGCCGCGTCGAGGGCCGGGCGGTTGGCGTGATCGCCAACCAGCCCAAGCACCTCGGCGGCTGCCTCGACGCCGATGCGGCCGAGAAGGGCGCGTGGTTCGTCGATCTCTGCGACCGCTTCGGCATCCCACTCGTCGTCCTGGCCGACACGCCGGGCTTCCTGCCGGGTGCCACGCAGGAGGCCGCCGGAGTGCTGCGCCATGGCGCGGCGCTCCTGCGGGCCTTCGGACGCGCCTCGGTCCCGAGGGTCACGGTGACGTTGCGGCAGGCGTATGGTGGAGCGCACATCGTCATGAACTCCCGCGATCTCGGTGCGACCCTCACGCTTGCCTGGCCTGACGCCCGGATCGGCGTCATGGGCGCGCGCCAGGCCGTCGAGCTGGTCGGCCGCCGCGAGATCGAGGCGGGCGCCGACGCAGCGGTGCTGGCCGACGCGTACGAGGCCGAGCACCTGCCGGTGCGCATCGCGGCCGCCGCGGGGTTCGTGGACGAAGTCGTCGCGCCGTCGGAGACGCGCGACCGCATCGCCCACGTCCTCGAGCTGGCGCAGACGTGAGCCCAGGCGGCGAGCCGCTCGAGCTCAACGAGTCGCGCAACGCGACCGAGGAGGCCATCCTCGACGCTGCGCGCGACGCGCTCGCCGACACCGAGTACCGCCGCCTGACGATGGACGTCATCGCCAAGCGGGCGTTCGTGTCCCGCACCGCGTTGTACTTCTACTTCCCCAACAAGCGCGCGCTGGTCGACCGGCTGATCCTGCGCGCGTTCTTGGACATGTACGAGGCGGCGGCGCCGTACCTGGACGGCAGCGGCGACCCGCGCGCCGAGCTCCGCCGCGGCCTGGCGCGGACCGTCAAGGTCATCGACCGCGATGCCCACGTGCTGACGCTGGCGGCGATGCTGAGCGGCGAGGAGGATCGCCTGCCGCCGCAATGGGCGCCCTACGTCGTGCGCTTCGTCGAGGGCGCGACGGCGCGGATCGCCCGCGACCAGACGCGCGGCATCGCTCCGTCAGACATCCCACCGCGGCTGGCCGCCCAGGCGCTGCTGGCGATGGTCGAGCGCCACGTGACGTTGGAGCTCATCCAGGGCGGCGGCGACGCCCACCAGTCGATCCGCGTGCTCGCCGAGCTGTGGTGGCGCGCGGTGTACTCCAAGCCGGCTGACCCGCTGCCGGCGTAGGTCGTCGGCTCCGAGCGCGCGGAACCCGCGATATGCGCGGGTTCGACGCGTTCGACGATCGCGCTGGACCCCTAGCGCCCGCGCGCGGCGTCGCCGCCGGTCGCCTGCTCGGCGAAGCGGCGGGCGAGGGCTGCGCGGATGGAGAGGACCATCGAGTCGAGGTGGTCGCGGGAAGCGGGGTCGATCTCGGTGAAGTGGATGGCGGTGCCCTCGGGGATGGTCCGCACGATGATGCCGGTGGCCTTGACCTCGGGGCCGCCCTGGGGCATCTCGATGGTCACCTCGACGGCGGCGTCGCGCTCGCCGAACGCAGCGCCCTCCAGCAGCGCGCCGCCGGCTGAGACGTTGACGGTGCGCGAGGTGATCGTCTGGCCGCCCGCGTTGACCGTGACCGGGAGCTGGACGTCGAGCCGCGGGCTCTCGCGCAGGTTGTCGATGCGGCCCTCGCGGTTGGCGGTGAAGGCCACGCAGCCCTGCTGAGCGCGCGCGGCGTTTCCGTGGAGGACGACGAGGTGGCCCTGATGGCGGAACGAGAGCTGCGCCGACCGCGGCAGCAGGCCGGGCGTCAAGTCGCGCGGATCTCGTGGCAAAAGCCACGCGATGTCCTTCCCCGTGGCCGCGACGATCCCCTCCATGGGACGCACGCCGACGCTCAGCGTGGCGGGCATGAAGTCGCGAATTCGACGCACTGCTCAGCATCGTGCCAAACGGCGCGGTTGTTCGCGGGCAGACCGGGCGGCGTGGGGCGCAGCACATCTCACCGCTCGGGACGGGTTGAGCTACGATGCCCCGGAATTCGAATCGGTCGTCGACGACGAAGGCAAGGACGCACATGTCCCTCGATGCATCAGAGGACTGGCGCGAGCGGTTCGAGCGCGCGCATGACAGCCGGGAACTCAGCCTCACCGGCCTACACCTTGAAGAGCTCCCCGCCGAAGTCCACCAGCTGCGCACGCTCACGCGCCTGTCGCTGGTGGACTGCGGGCTCCGCAGGCTGCCGGAGTGGCTCGGCGACCTCGAAGCACTCGAGGTCATCGACCTCGGCAGCAACCCACTCGAGATCCTGCCGGAGTCGATGGGACATCTCACCCGCCTCCGGGCGCTTGGTCTATCGACCACCGGACTCACTGAGGTGCCGGCATCGCTCGCCGGCCATCCGAGTCTGCTGGCGCTCATCGCGCCAGGCAACCACATTGCGGCGGTTCCCTCTTGGATTGGCACGCTGGAGCGGCTCGAAGCGCTCGACCTGGGCTTCAACCAGCTCCAACATCTTCCCGACGAGATCGCGCGGCTGAGACATCTCCGTATCTTGCGGCTCTGGGGCCATGCCTTCGATGCCGTACCAGAGGCGATCAGAGGGCTCGATGCGCTCGAGCTGCTCGACCTCAGCCAGGGGGGCGAGAACCTCACCGATGACGGTAACGAGGACTTTCGTGGATCGGCATTTCGGGGACAGCGCCTCATGGGCAGCGCCTACGCCGACAACGGCAAGATCACGTCGGTGCCGCACTGGCTGGCCGACGGGCTCCCGTCGCTCCGCTACCTCCATCTCGACGGGCAGCGCCTCACCAGCCTGCCAAGGCTTCCCCCGCGACTGACCGTCCTGACCTTGGAGGACAACAACTTCGCCGCGATTGCCCCTTCGATCTGCGATCTCGTCGCGTTGGACACGCTCCTACTGGCCGGCAACCAGGTGCGAGAGCTTCCTGATCGCATTCGAACGATGTCCAGCCTCGATGTGCTGGACGTGACCTACAACGCGCTGCGGATCCCGCCCGAGGTGCTCGGACAAGCCGACGCCCGCGTGATCTTCGACTTCCTCGCGCGCGTCCAGGGCCCAACGCAGCGCCTGAATGAGGCCAAGCTCGTCGTCGTCGGCGAAGGCTCCGTCGGCAAGACGTCGCTGATCAAGCGGCTGGTCTCCGGCGGCTTCTCCCCGCACGAGACCATGACCGAGGGAATCGAGGTCACCCGCTGGCAGACCGGCGACGGCAGCGATCAGGTCGCGCTCAACATCTGGGACTTCGGCGGGCAGGAGATCATGCACGCCACGCACCAGTTCTTCCTGACGCGCCGCAGCGTTTACGTGCTTGTCCTGGACGCCCGCCAGAGCGACGAGCAGAACCGCGTCGAGTACTGGCTCAAGCTGATCCAGGGCTTCTCCGATGGCTCGCCGGTCATCATCGTCGCCAACAAGACCGAGCAGTCACCGCTAGACATCGACGAACGCGGACTGCGAGCCAAGTACGCGAACCTGGTTGAGATCGTCTCGGCCTCCTGCCAGACCGGCGTCGGCATCGACCAGGTCGAGGCCGCCCTGGCTCAGACGGTCGCCGGTCTCGCGCATGTGCACGACGTGCTGCCCACGGCGTTCTTCGACGTCAAATCCGAACTGGAGGCCATGGACGGCAACTACCTCGCCTACGACCGCTACCAGCAATTGTGCGAAGAGCACGGCGTTGCCGACCAGGCCTCACAGGAGTTGCTCGTCGGCTTCCTGCACGACCTCGGCACGGTGCTCTGCTTCCGCGACGATCCGCGACTCTCAGACACCAACATCCTCAACCCGCAGTGGGTCACGGCCGGGGTCTACCGGATCCTCAACTCGCACCTTGCCGCCCAGCGCAAGGGCTTGCTGCGCTGGGCCGATATCAACGCGATCCTCAATGATGTTGATTACCCATCGGAACGGCGCTCGTTCATCATCGACATGATGAAGCGCTTCGAGCTCTGCTACGAGGCCGACGACATGTTCCTGGTGCCCGACCTGCTGACCAAGCAGGAGCCCGACACCGGCGACTGGTCCGACGCGCTGCGCTTCGAGGTGCAGCACGACGTCCTGCCGTCCAGCGTCATCTCCCGGCTCGTCGTGCGGATGAACCACATGATCAGCAGCGGGACGGTGTGGCGCACCGGCGTAGTTCTGGCCGTCGACGGCAACCGCGCGCTGGTCAAGGGCGATCGCGAGGACGCGACCATTCGCATTGCGGTCTCTGGAGCGAAGGCCGGCCGCCGCGGGCTCCTGACGGCTATCCGCACCGAGCTGCGCTCTATCGCGGACACCATGCCGGGGATGGAGGGCGAGGAGCGGGTTCCGATCCCGAGACAGCCCGGCGTCTGGGTGCCCTACGGCCATCTCCTCAACCTGGAGGCCGCCGGGCACTCGGAGGTCGTGCCCAACGGCATGACCGACAGCCTGAGCATCCGCTCGCTGCTCGACGGGATCGAGCAGCGCAGCGCGGAGGGTCGTGACAGCGTGATCACCGTGCCGCGCATGCAGAGCCCCGAACCGGCCGTGAAGATCGTTCCGATGGCCGGATCCGCGCCATGGACACCCGCGGAGGGCTTGCGCTTCGGGCGCTTCCTGGTCCTCGCGCTCTGCCTCATCGCCGCGGTCTTCGTGGGTGCGGCGGTCGTCGCCGGCCAGGGCGCGGCAGTGTTCCTCGCAGCCGCCGTCTGCGCGCTCGGGCTCATCGCGATCCTGGTGCTCAGATCCGGCGACCGGATGAGCGAGCAGACGTTCCTCGAGGCGCTGAAGTCCCTGTTACGTGCGCCCCGCGAGCGCGACGACGCGCCTGCGGAGGAGAGCTAGTCGCCTGCCGTGACGGCCGCCTGCACCACAGCCCCGCCGTGGACGCCCAGCGCGTGGAAGCCGCCGTCGACGTGGAGGATCTCACCGGTCACCGCTCGTGAGAGCGAGGAGAACAGGAAAAGGACGGCGTCGGCGACGGGCTCGGGGTCGTCGAGGTCCCAGGGCAGCGGTGCGCCCTGCTCCCACGCCTGGGCGAGCACGTCGAAGCCCTCGATGGCGCCTGCAGCCATCGTGCGCAGTGGACCGGCCGCGATGAGATTGGAGCGGATCCCGCGCGGGCCGAGGTACTGCGCGAGGTAGCGGTTGACCGACTCCAGCGCGGCCTTCGAGACGCCGGCCCAGTCGTAGATTGGCCAGGCCTTGCTGGCGTCAAAGTCGAGGCCGACGAGCGAGCCGCCACCCTCGGCGCGCTCCAGCAGCGGCGCGAACGCGGCGCCCAGCGACTTCAGCGAGAACGCGCTGATCTCGAACGCGCTGACCGCGGAGGCGACCGGCGCCTCCAAGAAGCGGCCGCCGAGCGCGTCGCCGGGCACGAAGGCGATCGCGTGCAACACACCATCGACGACGCCCCAGCGCTCCTCGAGCTCGGCGGCCACCGCCGCGATCTGCGCCTCGTCGGTCACGTCGAGCTCCAGCACGTCGGGCGGCTGGGGCAGCCGCTGCGCCATCCGCTGGGTCAGCCGCAGCGCGCGACCGAAGCCGGTGAGGACGATCTCGGCGCCCTCCTCCTGCGCGCGCCGGGCGACCGTGTAGGCGATCGAGCGATCGGTCAGCACGCCGGTGATCAGGAGCTTCTTGCCGTCCAGGAGAGCCATCACCCCATCCTTACCGACGCGGCGCCCCGAGGTTCCTCGGGTTCGACGGTGCTGCAGGAGATGTCGAGCCTCAAACGGGTGAGCGACCGCCTGATTGCGGGCATGATGGGCGCGTGGATGCCCGCACCGTGCGCCGGCGGCGACTCACCGCCCTGGGTGCGGTGGCGCTGCTGGCCGTCGCCGGCGGGGCGGTGGCCGGCGCGGGCGGCGGCGGGTCTAGCGGCGAGAGCGCGGGCGCGACGAGCACCCCGGCCGCCGCCGACACACCCAGGCCGGCCCAACTCCCGGGCGGCGGACGGCGCCTGTTCCCCGACCGTCGCGTCGTCGCCTTCTACGGCAACCCGCGCGACGATGAGCTCGGCGCGCTCGGGATCGGCACGCCCGCCCAGGCGGCCAAGCGCCTGCTCAAGCAGGCCAAGCCCTACAACCTGAAGGCGCGGCCCGTGCTGCCGGCGATGGAGTTGATCTCCACCGTGGCGACCGCCGCGCCCGGCGACGCCGGCCTCTACCGCGACCACATCTCCTTCGCCAAGATCCGCAGCTACCTGGCCGCCGCGCGCAAGATCCATGCCTTGCTGATCCTCGACATCCAGCCCGGCCGCGGCGAGTTCGGCCCCGAGATCACGCGGCTGGCGCCGTTCCTGCGTGAGCCGGACGTCGGCCTCGCGCTGGATCCTGAGTGGCACGTCGGCCCCGATGCCCTGCCAGGCAAGGTGATCGGGTCGACCGACGCCGATGTCGTCAACGCCGCCGCGACCTACCTGAGCAAGATCGTGCGCGAGCGCGACCTGCCCGAGAAGCTGCTGATCGTCCATCGCTTCACCGACGACATGATCGCCCGCGCCGACCGCCTGCGTCAGGTGCCCGGCGTGCAGACCGTGGTCAACGTCGACGGCTTCGGCTCCACCAGCGTCAAGGTCGCCAAGTACCACTCCTTCGTTCACACGACGCCGCAGATGCGACGCGGCTTCAAGTTGTTCTACAAGGAGGACGTCAAGACCATGTCCCCCAAGTCGGTCATGGCGCTGTCGCCGCGGCCCGACGTGGTGGTCTACGAGTAGCTATCGCCGCGCGCGGTCAGACACCGGCCCGAGATGGGCGAGCTTGTCGGGGTTGACGATCGAGTTGATCGCGGTGACCCGGCCACCGGCGATGTCGAGCGCCATGACGACGATGACCTTGTCCTCGCTGTCGTGCGCGATCCAGCCGGGCTGACCGTTGACGGTGGTCGGCGTGACGGTGACCGCACCGTCGCCGCGGGCGGCCTGGCGGAACAGCGCGCGGACGGCGTGGGCGATGCGGTCCGCGCCGACGAGCGGCTGTGGAAACGCCGTCGCCTTGCCGCCGCCGTCGCCGGTGAAGACCGCGTCGTCGGCGAGCAGTTCGATCAGACCGTCGAGATCGTCGCCCTGGGCGGCGGCGAGGAAGCGCGCGGCGAGCTCTTCACGTGCCGCGCGTGAGGGCTCGAAGCGCGGGCGCTCGGTGAGGACGTGACGGCGGGCGCGCGCACCGATCTGCCGGCAGTTGGCCGGGCTCTTGCCGACGATGTCGGCGATCTCTCCGAACTTGTAGTCGAAGGCCTCGCGCAGGAGGAAGACCGCGCGCTCGTCCGGTGTCAGTCGCTCCAACACCACCAGGAACGCGAGCGAGAGGTCGTCGGCCAGCTCGGCGTCGGCGGCGATGTCGACCCCGTCGTCGGCCAGCAGCGGTTCGGGCAGCCACGGGCCGACGTAGGCCTCGCGGCGCACGCGCGCGGAGCGCAGGTGGTCGATGGACAGGCGCGTCGCGATCGCCGTCATGTAGGCCTTGGGCGAGGCGATCTCGGTGCCGTCGCGCAGCTCGCGGTGCGCACGCAGCAGCGTCTCCTGCGTGATGTCCTCGGCCTCGGCGACCGAGCCGAGCATCCGATAGGCGATGGAGAACACCAGCGGGCGTAGCTCGGTTAGCTCTGACGATCGCGTCATGTCCACGGAGACGATCTTGCCCGCTTGGATGTGACATGTCACACCTGAGCGGCCTGTCTCGTCAGAGGGCCCATGAGAATCTTTCTGGCAGGTGCAACAGGTGCGGTGGGGCAGCGGCTGGTGCCGGCGCTCCTTGAGGACGGCCACGAGGTGGTGGCCATGACGCGGACGGCGGCCAAGGCGGACGGGCTGCGAGCGGTCGGCGCGCTGCCGGTGGTGGCCGACGCGCTGGATCGCGAGGCTGTGATGGGCGCGGTGCTCGGCGCCGAGCCCGAGGTGATCATCCATCAGATGACGGCGCTGACGGGCGCGACCGACATGAAGCACTTCGACCGCGTCTTCGCGACGACCAATCGACTGCGGACCGAGGGCACGCGCCATCTACTCGACGCCGCGCGTGCGGCCGGCACGCGGCGGCTGATCGCGCAGAGCTTCACGGGTTGGCCATTCGCGCGGGAGGGCGGGCCGGTGAAGGATGAGAAGGCACCGCTGGATTCGGACCCACCGCGTGCGCAGCGGGAAACGTTGGCGGCGATTCGGGAGTTGGAGGCGCTGGTCGGTGACGCCGACGGCGTGGAAGGTGTCGTGCTGCGCTACGGCGGCTTTTACGGGCCGGGAACGAGCCTGGGCGCCGACGGCGAGGTGACCGAATTGGTGCGCCGCCGACGGCTGCCAGTGGTGGGCAGCGGCGACGGGCGCTGGTCGTTCACGCACATCGACGACGCGGCCGGCGGCGTGCTCGCGACGCTGGCGCCGGGCGGGCCGACAGGAGTGTTCGCAATCGTCGACGACGAGCCGGCGCGGACGGCCGATTGGCTGCCGGCGCTGGCGTCGGCGCTTGGCGCGCCCGCGCCGCGGAGGGTTCCCGCATGGCTGGGCCGCCTCGCGGCGGGCGACGCGGCGGTGACGATGATGACCGCGTCGCGGGGTGCCTCGAACGAGCGCGCGCGATCGGTGCTTGGGTGGACGCCGCGGTGGCCGACGTGGCGTGAGGGGTTTCGGGAGGGGTTGTAGGCGGGTTGCGCGCACGTCATTTCGTTGACAGTGCGCGGCGCCGGCGTAGGTGCGTAGCGTGGTCTGCCGGCACCGAGGGAGTGAAGCGAAGCGACACCTCGCGGCGCGGCCCGTCATCCGCCAGCGTCCGGGAGGGTGGGCCCGTTTGCCGCGACGGGCTCGCGCTCAACAGGCCCACCCCCTACGCCAACACCTCACGACGACCGGTGAGCAACACGGAGCACATGTTACCCGCGATATGCGCGGGTTACGCGCGATCGAGTCCCGGCGGTCAACGACATCGAACCCGCGCATATCGCGGGTTAGGTGCCATCGAGTGTTGTTCGGGCCCGAATCACCTGCCCAGAGGCCAACGGACGACGAGCCAGCGCACCGAACGCCACTTCCCGCTCGCTCTCCTCGGTGCCGACAGATCACGCAGCGCACCACGACCACGCCGCGCACTGCGCGCCACCGACGCCCGCAGCTACTCCCCAGACGCAGCCGCCGCCTCGCGCTCGCGCAGCTCGATCCGCCGGATCTTGCCCGTCAGCGTCTTAGGCAAGTCCTCCACGAACTCGACCCGCCTCGGATACGCGTAGGCCGACAACCGATCGCGCACAAAGACCTTGATCTCGTCGCCCAACTCATCCGACGGCTCGCGCCCCTCAACCAACACGATGAAGGCCTTGACGATCGTGCCGCGGCGCTCATCGGGCGCCGCGACCGCAGCAGCCTCCCGCACGGCCGGATGCTCGATGCAGGCCGACTCCACCTCGAACGGCCCGATCCGATACCCGGCCGAGATGATGACGTCGTCGGCGCGGCCGGCGTACCAGATGTAGCCGTCCTCGTCGGCGGTCGCCGCGTCCTTGGTGTGGAACCAGTCGCCGCCGAAGGTCTCGGCCGCCGCCGCGTCGTTGTTCCAGTAGCCCAACGGGTAGTGCGGGTTGGACCGCGCCCGCAGACAGATCTCCCCGCGCTCGCCCTGGGCGACCTCGTGCTCGTCCTCGTCGAGGATCCGCACGTCCCAGCCGGGCATCGGGCGCCCCATCGAGCCCTCGCGCACCTCCATCCACGGGAAGTTCCCGCACAACGGGTAGGACTCCGTCAACCCGTAGTAGTCGAGCACGGTCAACCCGTACTGGTCGCGGAACCAGCGGATCGCCTCCGGGTTCAGCGGCTCGCCGGCCGAGCAGACGCGGCGGAAGTCGCACGGGTAGCGCGTGCCGGCATCCTCGATGGCCATCATCGAGCGCATCGCGGTCGGCGTCGTGAAGACGTTGGTGACCGCGTTGCGGCTGAGGAAGTCGAGCTGCCCCCGTGGGTCAAAGCCGCCCTCCCGCTGCAGCACCACCTGCACCGCCCCCAGGCGCCACGGGCCCAGCAGCGGCGCGATCCCCGCCGCCCACGCCCACTCACCCATGCCGTGAAAGCGCTCGCCGTCGGCCACCTCGTGGCAGAGCTCGAACTCGTTGTGCGCCAGGAGGTAGCGGTGGGCGTGCACGATGCCCTTGGCCAGCCCGGTCGTTCCCGAGGTGTAGTACAACTGCGCCGGGTCGTCAGCGGCGCTGTCGTAGGACACCATGTCGGTCGGTGCGCCCGCTAGGAGACCGTCATCCGCGTCGAGAATCAGCAGCTCGCCGACCGTCTCCCCCACGTGCGCGCGGAACCGCTCGGCGTTGGCCTCGTCGGTGACGAGCACCCGCGGCTTGGAGTCCTTCAGGCGGTGCGCGATCCCATCGTCGCCGTAGAGCACCGACATCGACAGCAGGATCGCGCCGCGCTTCCAGGCGCCAAAGAAGATCGCCGCGGTCTCCGGCGTCGGCGGCAGCACGACCGCCACCCGCTCGCCCGGGTCGACGCCGTGCTCGCCGAGCACGTGCGCCGCCTGGTTGGACAGATCCTGCAGCTCGCCCCAGTTCAGCTCCCGCCGCGCGCCATCAAAGCGCTCCCACACCATCGCCGGCTTGTCGCGCGGATGCTTGTCGCAGACGTCCTGAGCGATGTTGTAGCGCTCGGGTACATGCCATTCATGTCCAGCGCGGAGCTCTTCGTAGCGACCCATGGAGGGAAGCTACTCCTCGTCAGCGCGCTCTTGGATCTTGCTCTGCAACTGCGCCATGACGTCGGGGTCGCGCAGCGTCGTGACGTCACCGAGCTCGCGCCCCTCGGCGATGTCCTTCAACAACCGCCGCATGATCTTGCCGCTGCGCGTCTTGGGCAGGTCGTCGGCCCAGATGATGCGCTTGGGACGGGCGAACTTCCCGATCCGGTCGGCCACCCGGTCGCGGATCTCGACGATCAGCTCGTCGGAGCCCTCGAGGTCGCCCTCGAGGGTCACGAACGCGCAGATCGCCTGTCCGGTGTCCTCGTCGGACTGACCGATCACCGCCGACTCGGCCACCTTGCCGTGGGAGACGATCGCCGACTCCACCTCGGCCGTCGACAGGCGGTGTCCGGAGACGTTTACCACGTCGTCGATCCGCCCGATGACCCAGAAGTAGCCGTCCTCATCCTTGCGGGCGGCGTCGCCGACGACGTAGGTCTCGGTGCCGAACTTGGAGAAGTAGGTCTCGATGAACCGGTCGTCCTCCTTGTACAGCGTGCGTAGCATCGACGGCCACGGGCGCTGCAGAACCAGCAATCCCTGGCCCTCGTCCAGCGGCTTGCCCTCGCGCTCGTCGACGACGTCGGCCTTGACCCCCGGAAACGGCCGCGTTGCCGAGCCCGGCTTCGTTGCGACGAT
>NZ_DASYJG010000069.1:0-1606 GCF_035996765.1 Baekduia sp. | reverse complement strand
GCGGCCCTTCAGCTCCACCGACGCGCGGCCCGCCATGTCCGAGACCAGCATCCGCATGTCGTTGCCGACCAGCGCGGGGTCGATGTGCTGGTACAGCATCGGGTCGACCTTGATCGCGCTCGCGTGCAGGCCGGCCTTGTGGGCGAAGGCGGACAGGCCGACGTAGGGCTGGTGAGTGTCCGGCGCGACGTTGGTGACCTCGCTGATCTGGTGCGCGATCCTGGCCATCTCCACCAGGCCGGCGTCCGGGACGACCTGGCGGCCCTTCTTCAGCTGCAGGCCGGCTACCACGCTGAACAGGTTGGCGTTGCCGGCCCGCTCGCCGTACCCGTTCGCGGTGCCCTGCACGTGCGTGACGCCGGCGTCGACCGCGATCAGGGTGTTGGCCACGCCGCAGGCGGTGTCGTCGTGGCAGTGGATACCCAGCCGGGCCTGCGTGCGGCCGCGGACGGCGGTGACGACGTCGCCGAGCTCGTTCGGCATCATGCCGCCGTTGGTGTCGCACAGCGCGACCAGATCGGCGCCGGCCCGCATGGCCGTGCCGACCACTTCCAGGGCGTAGTCCGGGTTGGACCGGTAGCCGTCGAAGAAGTGCTCGGCGTCGAGAAAGACCCGCTGCCCGTTCTCGCGCAGGTGGGAGACCGTGTCCGCGATCATCGCGAGGTTCTCCTCCAGCGTGGTCCGCAGAGCAAGAAGGACGTGCCGGTCGTGACTCTTGGCGACAAGGGTCACGACCGGCGCGCCCGATTCGCGCAGCGCGGCGACTTGGGTGTCGTCGGCCGCCTTCACGCCGGGCCGGCGGGTCGCGCCGAACGCGGCGAGCTGCGCGTGCTTGAGGTCCAGTTCGGTGGCGGCGCGGCGGAAGAACTCGGTGTCCTTCGGGATCGCGCCGGGCCAGCCGCCCTCGATAAAGCCGACACCGAGCTCGTCTAGCTGCCGCGCGATGACGAGCTTGTCGGCCACGCTGAGGTTCAGGCCCTCCTGCTGGGCGCCATCGCGCAAGGTCGTGTCGTAGACGTGAAAGGTGTCGTCGAGCATCGGATTGTCTCCTGGGATTGGTTGTGGGCCGCGCAAACAAAAAGACCCCTCGCGAGTACGCGAGAGGTCTGCGCGCCGACGTCCGGGACCTTGTCCCGGCGCTAGGGCTGCTGCCCTAGGTGCCGACGCGCCAGCCGATAATGATGCGGCCTGACGTCACGGTGACAGTCTGCCATACCCGTTCGGTAGTTGGCTTATCTATCTCACCATCCGAGACGCGAGCCGGATCCCGCCCGAAGCCAGCCGGCGCGCCGCGGGCGAGTGAGCGCGGGTCTCGCGCTAGCAGACCTTATGGATCCAGCCGAACGGGTCGGGCTTGTGGCCGTACTGGATGGCGACTAGCTCCTCGCGCAGGCGCATGGTCACCGGGCCGGGCTCGCCGCCCGCGACCGTCCACGCCGCGGTTTCGCTCTTGACCCGGCCGACGGGGGTGATGACCGCCGCGGTGCCGCAGGCGAACACCTCGGTCAGCTCGCCGGCCGCGCACTCCGCCTGCCACTGGTCGGTGGTGATCGGTTCTTCGACCGCCTTGACGCCGAGCTGCGGCGCCAGCTTGAGCAGCGAGTCG